>JBCCDL010000706.1:0-3651 GCA_039030815.1 Cyanobacteria bacterium P01_A01_bin.83
ACCAAGGCGTTCGTTTATACTGTCGGCTAGAGAAAAAAGACTAATTTGCTTGACTATCAAAGCATTATTAGCAACTAGAGCATTTACATGATTACTGGCTTCATCTTTCTTAGCATTAATTTCTTTGATAACTATTTCAGGCACATAAAATTGATAGTCATATTGGAGAAATAATTCTAAAAAATCTAGCCGTGACATAAAAATTAGAGGAGAAGAATTAAAAACAATTTTCATTCATCATTTACCAGCTTCTTTCTAGAGTAATGTCTCCATCAGTTAGGTAAGAAAACTCGATATCCATTAACTCTAATAGTTGCAGTAAAACCTCGACCTCAAGCTCCATAATTTCGGCTGCTTTTTTGAGGCTGATTACTCTGGAAACTAAAGATCCGACAACAAAGAGAAATCTTTCTTTTTGCTCTATATCGGGAAATATTTGCACATTTGAAGCAATTTCTTGCAAGGCTTCTCTACTAACCATTAGTTAAATGTGAGTTGATTTATTCCTTTATAATAAAAGATATTCCTATTTATTCGCTTTTTGCGTTGCCACAAACTCCTAAGTCTTATGATAACTACCATTCCAAACTGAAATTATCAGCAGTAATTTTTACAATTAAAGCGATCGGTATATGATACTAATATAATCTGTTATCAATTGTGGAAAACGAATATTCTAATTCTCCGAACCGAAACCAGGCAAATCTTGTCTTTGCCTTGGCTTATGAACTTCAACAATACGTAGAAGCAAATGCTGATCAACTCAGTCCTAATACCTATGACAATATCAATCATTGGCGTGCGGGGATCCTTTCTCAAGGTGAGATTACAGAAGAAAACCTCTCAGAAATAATTGGGTATATTGGAGCGGACAAGTTACAAGAGTTGATTAAGTTAGCTAGTGATAAAACTGCATCATAATAATTTTGGTGACGTGATTGCATCATCTGACAATCCTTTTTTCAGTAGAGATTAGTCAATTTATTAGTCTTAACAGATAAACCATTTAGGAGAAGTTAATAAAAATAATTCACTATTTCCTATTGGTTCACTTTTGTTAGTAATATTAATACCGATTATTCCTGCTTTTTTAACAATTAACTGTTCTTTTATATCGCCAAAAATTAACATCGATGCCCAATTACCCAAGTCTGGCTGATGACCTACTAGAGCTATTTTGTAATCTTCATTATAGTTATTAAATAACCACTGTAACCCGTTGTGAATGTTGCCATTGGGAGAGAGAAATTTGCTAATTGTAATTTCTTTACTCAAGCCAGCTCTTTGTAAAATTTCTGCTGTTTGACAAGCTCTTACAAGAGGACTACTTAACAAATATTCAAAAGTTACTCCAATATCAAATAATCTTTGAGCGACAAGTTTGGTTTTAGCAATTCCTTTATCTGTTAGAGGTCTTTCAGCATCTTGAGAGTAGATTCCCTTGGTCACAGCAATACCATGACGAATTAAATAAATTTCCATTATTTTAAATTACCACGCCACACACAAATACAATTCTTTTCTGGATACTTATAGCCGTACAAAGTTATATTAGGACAACTCTAGTACATGCGGGCAAGCCCTTTGTCTGCTCGTAAGTAATAAGTAATAAGTAATAAGTAATAAATGTCCTAACGTTGACCCGTATTGCTATATCTCTAGAAACTAGCTAATCAAAGTAGTAAGCTTCAAGAGGTTGATTCATGATTAGGCGTAGCGAAGCAATGCCGTTATTATTCAAACTGTGATAGAACTCGGCGGGAAAGAGCTTGATGATTCCTTCCTGGTCTAAGAGAAGGCGATGCCTACGGCTAGCTGAGTCTACGACTTGCTACGCAACCACAATCGTATCTTGCTAGAAACTCTTGGACTTCGGGAGGGTAATTCATATTCAGAGCAGCTATTGCGGGGTTTAAGTAGCAACAAAGATCGCGCCAAGATCATCAAATATCATCTAGAATTTTCTTAGTTATTGAGGATTGCTATTGTGGTCAAACCAGAGGAACCAGATAAAAAGCAAGAGCAGAAAAAGGATAATTTTAATAAAGAACATAAGGCTGCTCTGGGTATAGTATCTCAATTAGTTCGGTATGTACCGCGGACGCGAATACGTCCCAGTCGTCTTACGACGACTTGCCAAGCGCAGCCCCGAAGGGGCAGACGCACACTATGTGCGCTTGGTGCGAAGCACCGCCTTGGCACGGCTCTTAGATAAATCTAGCCGATTACAGGTAATTCCGATAGTGCCATTTTCACCTCTTGGGCACTATATTCTGTATTGCGTAATAGTCCCGCCTGATAATCCATATATGCCTGCATATCAAAGTGACCGTGACCGCATAGGTTAAAGAGAATGGTTTTACTTATACCCTCTTCCTTACAGCGTAGGGCTTCATCAATCGCACCTTTAACGGCATGATTAGCTTCAGGCGCAGGAATAATACCCTCGGTACGGGCAAAGGTAGTACCAGCAGCAAAACAATCAAGTTGCTTTTCGGCGCGGGCTTCAATCAATCCTAGTTCGAGAATATGACTTAATAAAGGTGCCATGCCGTGATAGCGTAAACCACCAGCGTGAATACCTTCTGGTACAAAGGAATTACCCAGTGTGTGCATTTTGGTTAAGGGAGTTAGATGAGCCGAATCGCCAAAATCATAAGTATATTTTCCTTTAGTCAGAGACGGGCAAGCGGCAGGTTCGACTGCAATAAATTTGAGGTTCGACTGTTCTCCTCGCAAGTTGGCACCCATAAAGGGGAAGGCGATGCCAGCAAAGTTGCTACCCCCACCAGTACAGCCTACTAATATATCGGGATAGTCCCCCGCCTGTTCTAATTGTGCTAATGTCTCTTGACCGACAATGGTTTGATGTAATAAGACGTGGTTGAGAACGCTACCTAGGGCATATTTAGCTTGATCATCCTGGGCTGCTACTTCTACCGCTTCACCAATCGCTATTCCCAAACTGCCAAGGCTATCGGGAGTCTCTTGCAGGATTTTTCGCCCTGCATTGGTTTTGTTACTAGGACTGGCTATTACCTGGGAGCCAAAAGCTTCCATCATGGCACGGCGATAAGGTTTTTGCCTGTAGCTGATTTTGACCATATAGACTTCCACATCTAACCCAAATACAGCACCAGCAAACGCTAAAGAAGAACCCCACTGACCCGCACCAGTTTCGGTAATTAGTCGCTTCACTCCTGCCTGTTTGTTGTAGTAAGCCTGGGGAACAGATGTATTTGGTTTATGGCTACCAGTAGGACTAACGCCTTCATATTTATAGTAAATTTTGGCAGGGGTATCGAGGGCTTTTTCTAATCGTCGGGCGCGATAGAGGGGAGTCGGTCGCCACTGACGGTAAATTGATCGCACTTGGTCAGGAATTTCAATCCAACGATCTCTACTTACTTCCTGTTTAATTAATTCTTCGGGAAATAAGGGTGCAAGGTCGGCAGCACCAATCGGTTGACCTGTAACAGGATTGAGTACTGGGGGGGCGGGAGTAGGCAGGTCGGCACTGATATTGTACCAAGCCATGGGCATTTGGCTTTCTGACAATGTGTACTTAACTGTATCCATCAAGGAAATCCTGTTTAGTTTTTAATAATTTTAATCTTAAATTTATTTGGCGCTCGAATGATACGAAAGTAT
>JBCCDL010000707.1:0-3642 GCA_039030815.1 Cyanobacteria bacterium P01_A01_bin.83
GACATAACAATCAATTTTCCATTGGTATCGATTTCAAACCTAAAATTGGGGTTTTCGCGGCATAATTGTTCTAACGAGCGATCGCTAATTGAATCGGTCAAAGCTTTAAGATCAAGAGTATAAGTCATTCCAGTTGTCGTTTTTTTTAATAAAAGATTTAATCAAATCGACAAAATGCTATTAAAAGCTAGTTTAAGATTTCTGTGACCTTGGCAGTGGCATACTTTTCAAACCCATGATCATTGACCACCTTAATACTAGGGTTGGGTTTAGGAGGGCTAGAGCGACGCCATCCATTAATTTTAATGAATCTGCCGTCAGGTAATTTGATGGGTAGATTATTATCTTTAGAACCAGCCATGCCATTTCCACTAATTTCTCTGGCACTCATATTAGCAATATAACGCTTGTTCTCAAATTTAAATCTCATTCCGTTATTTTTGAATTCCATAATTAATATCAAGTACGGATGAACAGTTAAATTAAACTGCAACTATGGGCATTTCTTAGCGCCGTAAGACGAACGGGGCGTAAGCCCCATCGCCTGCGGAAGCGTCCGCAAGTCTTAGACTCAGCAGGCTAGTACTGCGGTAGCACCTGTGGGTCTGACCGCTAATTCATACCCTTGCGTTTGACACTTTGATCAATTATTAAGATCGAGAAAGATTACATCTCGATCTTAGGTTGATTTTGACGAAAAAAGTTTTTTTTGTTATACTAAACCACAATACATCAACTCCAAGCTGGGCAAGTTTACCAAGATTAAATTTTAATTTTGATAAAGCAAGGGCGCGAAGGAAATCGATTGGAGCTACGAAAACCTCGATTTTAAATGGAGCCTAATAGTCTTGAGACAGCATAAATAATTGGTTCGATAGGATTTAGAGATATTTCTTTTTTATAGATCTCATCGCAGAATACTCTTCTCATTTGTCTGAGTAAAAGTATTAACCGTTAGAACAATGTCGATCTAGCATTTCTTTTTACTTGCTCTGCTTTATTAGAGTTAAAGTCTTGATTAACAGTAAGCTTAAACATTGGCTGGCGATCTCAGTTAGTGAAATTGTTATTTCTCTAGTTTTGATCTCCCTAGCACCAACTTTTCTAAATTCCAAAAAACCTTTTATTGGCTTTTTGATCTGGTTTACTGTGCCTACTGTTTTAACAAGTTCGAGTATCTATGCAGTTAACAAGTTTGCAGCAGCGAATAAAGCTAAAAAAATATTTACAGCTGCATTTCCTGAATATTCATACTTAAAAACAAGTGAATTTTTAGAACTGCCACCTGCCCATGTAGCATCTCAGATTGATCTGCTTGTGGCTATAAAAGAAACGTCTGCAATCCAAGAATTAAATATTTCTCTGTTCGAGATTTTAGAGCAAACAAAAAATGAAAAAACTTAAATCTCAACTTACTTCTTTAATTGGATTATCTACATTAGCTATAGGTATTAGCTCTTGCGGTACTATTCCTGGTACTAGCGTTGCTACGGTTGAACCTGGTTTTGCCGGGTTAAAAATTCAGCTTTACGGTGGGGAAAAAGGCATTGATAATGCTCAACTTGTTTCGGGGCGAGTCTGGTACAACGGCTACACCGAAAATGTAGTGGTTTTTCCTACCTATATCAATACTTATCCTTTCACCAAATCAACTACAGAAGGCTCTCCTACCGATGAATCTGTTGTATTCTCCGTTAGTGGTAGTCCCGTTTCTGCCGACGTTGGGGTGTCTTTTGGCTTTACCACTGAACAAACAGCAAATAAAAACGGCACCAAATTACATCATTTCTACAAAAAGTACCGCAAAACTCCCGATGCTTTTCGAGCCAATGAGCTACGGAATGGTTTACGCAACTGTTTTTCAACGGTAGCTGAAAATCAAAAGCTTACACCGTCGATGTTGCCCTATAATCAGCAAAAACTGGTAGCTGGAGTCACTGAATGCACTCAACAACGTTTTCCAACTATTACAATTCAAGATGTGGCTTTATTGTCACCTCTGCGTCTTCCCTCGGATATTCAAAAAAGTATTGACGAGCAATTTGCGGCTCAACAGGCTGCTCAAACAGCCGAAGCTAATCGTCGAAAAGTAGAAGCTCAAGCTGCTGCTGAAATTGCCAGAGCTAAAGGAGAAGCAGAAATTACTATCGAACAAGCCAAAGCCGAAGCCGAAGCTAATCGACTCCGTGCTATTTCAATCACTCCTGAATTATTAGAATTAGAAAAACTGCAAGTGGAAAGAGAAAGAATCAGAAAATGGGATGGTAACGAACCTCACACAGTAATTCAATCTCCTAATGTGCAGGTAAGCGGTAGACAATAATAGTTAAAATAAGCGATCGCTGATTGAATCGGTAAAAGCTTTGAGGTCAGGAGTATAAGTCATTTTGGTTATCGTTTGCTGTAATTGCTCGAATTTCTTCATCTAATCGAAGTTGACTCTGATTGATCGGATTTGATGCTATAAACAGAACTTTAATTTTTTCTGGTAGTTTAGCCATGCTAGTAATGAAAGATGGACGAACTAATTCTTGTTAAAAATATGATTGTCTTTCTGTTTGTCTCGTTATTTCTCTAGCATGACGCAGTTCTTCTTCTCTGCGTTTTTTACTTTCTGCTTCTTGTTTCTTTCTTTCTTGTTCCAACGCTGCAGCAACACCAAACCCCAAATATATCCTAGTATTTAGGTAAAAAAAAAAAGAAGAGGGTCAATTGGTTGCCAAAAAGAAGAAAAATAAAGAACTTAAGGGCAAGGATAAGGTCAAAGAAGTATGTCGGCGTATCAGGGTGGCGCGGAGTTATTGGGATGCCCACAATAATGCTGCCTGTCGAGGAGAAAGAGAAAAGGCATTGGTACTTTACGAGACATTGACACCAGAACAAAAAGAGCAAATTCCCCAACCGCTAAGAGTTTGGTTGCGCTACCGCAGCGAGAAGTATTTTGGCAAGGACAAGCCAAATGGAATGGCGACAAAACGCTTTTTACGCAAAAACAAAAGAAAGTAGAGGGGTGCGCTCATTCCATACCTCAATCACGACCGTTAGTTAGGGAACTCCAGAAAATAAAACATCTAAACTTATTCCTAAGTAAAATAAATATCAAAAAACTGATTAGGAAGATGAGATAAGCATTAAATATATCTAGATTGGATATTTAAAAAATTGGAGTTCCCAATGACAAGCAGCGCATACTGACATCAAATTAGATAACCGATTATCAGTAGTGTGTAGAAACAGATCTGCATAAAAAAATCGTCCAGTCGTATCTAGAGAATGTAAGCAAAACACATTAAATTTCATTCTAACAAGGTACAAAATCATGAAAAAATCTACTTTAGCTCTTCTAACTACTGTTGTCGCTTTCGCTCCTCTATCTGCTTTCGCTCAAGATGTACAAACCAGCATCCAAGACAACACTAACTCCGCTGCTGCTGTGGGCACTGCTAACTACATCGACCAAGACGCTACACAACAAAGCCTACAACAACAACTAGACTTGGGTGCTTACGGTGTTCCTTCTTACCCTGACGCTCAAACTTCTGTCCAAAAAAATGCTAATTCGGCTGCCGCAGTAGGTGACTACAACGTAATCGACCAGGATGCGACTCAAACATCTATTCAAGACCAAGTTGATGTAAACCA
>JBCCDL010000708.1:0-3638 GCA_039030815.1 Cyanobacteria bacterium P01_A01_bin.83
AGTTAAGATCGCAATATCTTGGGGTTCAATGGGACGGGTTTGCCGAGAGTGCTTATCGAATACAGGAGTTTTGCCCTTAAGCATTTGTTTAATCTTTTGAGCTAGGCTAAATGCCTCAACTCGCTGTCTTTGAGCTTTATTCGGTTTAGGTGGTTTTTCTGCACCTTCTTTTGTCAATGGATCACCAATAGTTAATACCTGGAGGTAAGGAAATTTATCTGCCGCCTCACTATTTATCGGAGTTTTTCGGCGAAAAGCGTTTAAGTCCTGATGATTTTCTCCCAGCAAAGGAGCAAAGATTTGATTAAAACTGTTAATTAAAGTTTCATGGGTGCGAAAGCTGGTGCTGAGAATGACTTCCTTGCCGTTATTATTTAGAATGCGATCGCGAAATTGCTGAAAGACACGAACATCTGCCCGTCGAAATCCATAGATCGACTGTTTGATATCTCCCACAATAGTTAATTCTGCTTTAGCAGTGAGGTTTTTGAGTAACTCTGCCTGAGTCGGGTTGGTATCCTGAAATTCATCGACTAAAAATACCTGCCAACGCTGATGATAATAATCTTGTACCTGAATCTCAGTTAATGCTCGCAATGCGTATAGTTCAAGATCGCTAAAAGTTAGTACCTTGTTCTGTAATTTTAGACGACTAAGATTCGCTGATACTTGCTGATAGGCATCGCTCAAAACAGGCAACATTAATTTTAATCGTTCATCCACATCACCTAATGCCAAATCGAGTAATCCTTGGCTGGCAACTCTTTTTACCGCTTCTCTTAAAGTTTTTAAAGCATCCTTGACCGCTTTCATATCCTGCCAATTCTTCTTGCTACCTACTCTTAAATTAACTTCTAAGATAGTTGCAACTGCCTGCTTAACATTACTGACGCTTTCCAAATCTGACATCGCCTCTAAAACAGACAGACGAATTGCTTCTAATTTATCTCCAGCTTTTCCCTGGTGTTGTTCCAAGATCTCTCTACTTGGTTGCCAAGCTGCATCAGCAACTATAGTGCTAACAGCTTGATAACGAGCCTTAATAATCAACTGCGACCAATCTTGGATACCTTGAGCTAAAGCCTGATTAGCTGTATAAGGATCTTCTAATAACCTTTCGAGCAGATGCTGCAACAAAGAATAAGGAATTACCTTAAAAACTTCTGGAGATAGTTGCGTTAATGCCCGTTGCAAACCATCCTGTAACCACACCTGTCCCTCTAAATTATCCAAGACTTGAAAATCAGCAGGGATACCAATCACCTGAAAATGTTCAGTGCAAACTCGTGCCGCCAAAGCATGAATTGTACTAATTTGAGCAGCTTCCAATTCGGCAATTAAATCCAAACGTTCAGGTAACTCTTTAATTACTAAAGTCCTAATGCGCGATCGCAATTCTGTAGCGGCTTTTTCGGTAAAAGTGACTGCAACTATCTCTAACGGAGATAAATTTCGCTCCCTTAGATAATAGAGATATCGCTCTGCTAACATGTGTGTCTTCCCTGTACCAGCCCCCGCTGTAATCACCACGCTACAGGGTGCATGTGCCGCCGCTTGTTGTTCTGGAGTTAGATTAGACATTAAGTAAGAAATACCCTTAACGGTACTTAAAAAATTTTAGAGAACAAAATAAGATCTAATACTTTTGCTGATTGAGTTTAACATTATCCTCGATAACCCTTGCTAGCTATAGCAAGGAGATCGAAAAAGGGCTTGCCCGCATGTGCGCGCTGAATCAAGAAGCGATCGCTATTTAGCCTTTTTTCAATATCGCCCCGTTTAAATCTGCCCAGATAAAACTTGCTCCTGTTAAAGGATATCTGAAAAGTCAAAATAATTGCGATCGCGATAATCTGCTCCCGATCGATTTGCTCTACTCAGATTTGTTTCTGACTGTTTAGGCTTTTTTAAATTGTTGGTTCAAGAAAAGAAATTAATACAATTTAAGATATTTTTGTTTTATATTTCATTTTTTTTTGAACGAAATATGTATGCAATAGATGTATTTTAGATTTTTATCTATATGCTAAAACCTTATGGTTTATTTAAACTTAGCTTAATCTTTTTAGTATTTAAAATCTTCAAGTATCTGAAAATAAACAGCATATCTTAATTAAAATGCCCTCGCTATAAGATTATATTTTCTGACTTTTCTGACTTTTTATTAATAATAAAATTACAGACAAAACTAACCACTAAAAAAATAAAAATATGACCAGAAAAGGATACAATTTTCATCAAACTATTACAAACATATCCGAATTAATCAACAAAATAACTTCTAAAAATCTTAGACAATCGCGTCAGTTTAAATCGATTCACTACGATTACCGCTAGTTTAATCATTGCTGAAGGCGAAACAGAAACAACTTTTGGTATTTCTGCAATCGCAGACAATCTCGATGAAGGTGATGAAACCTATTCTCTGACTTTATTAGCAGATGAAACTTACATTGCCGATTCTAATTCCATCACTATTACTACAACTATTGAGGATCATATGACTTCACCCACCGTTAGTATTACTCCAGAAATTCTAATCGCTACTGAAGGCGAAACCTTTGCCTGGAACTTGAGTTTAGATGCACCCGCACCAGAAGGAGGTTTATCGTTATTTCTTCCTATCACCGTTAACGACGATCCTGCACCTGGGGATGTGGAGTTTAACATTGACGGTAGCGAAAATATTTCGGAATTTGAGTTTGTCACCAGTGACGATCTTTCCATTGGTTTTAATTTAATGATCGCCCCAGGAGAAACTGAAGCAGTATTAGTTTCCGAAGCAGTAGCCGACGACACGGCGGAAACTGACGAAAGCTTTACCACCGTAATTGCCGATGGCGTAGATTACTTTGCCGACCCAGAACAAAATAGCGTAACTACTGTTATTACCGAACTACCTGTAGTTAGTTTGGTCACAGAAGAGGTATCAGCAGCAGAAGGAGAAACCTTTGCTTGGGATTTTAGTTTAAATGCACCCGCGCCAGAAGGGGGTTTATCTTTATTCTTACCAATTACACTTAACAGCGACCCTGCGCCTGGAGATATCGATTTCAACATCGACGGTAGCAGCAATATTGACGAGTTTGAATTTGTCGTGGAAGATGATGTCTCTATTGGCTTCGATCTTACTATCTCTGAAGGCGCAACGGAAGCTAGTTTGGTTTCTGAGGTGGTAGTAGATGATTTGTTAGAGGGAGAAGAAGTTTTTACTACTGTCATTGCTGATGGAGTAGACTACCGCGCTAACCCCGCGCAAAGCCAAGTAGTTACCAATCTATTAGACGGGATTATTTCCACCGACCTACCGACTATTAGTTTATTTGCTGAACCTACTGAAGTTGAAGAAGGACAGCAGATTGAGTTTAACTTTGGCTTGAGTGAACCAGTCCCCACAGATGGTTTAACGGTTGTTTTAGACTTGGTAGAAGATACCGATCCTCTACCAGGAGATACCAATTTCTTTGTTGAAGGCAGCGAAAACGTGACGGACTTTGAATTGATTATCAATGAAGAGTCTGGTTTAATCGAACAGGCACTAGTGACATTAGCACCAGGGGCTAGCGAAGCAACTCTACTCAACGATATTATTGCCGACGAGGCAACTGAAGGAGAAGAAAGTATCAGTTTTGCTTTAG
>JBCCDL010000709.1:0-3636 GCA_039030815.1 Cyanobacteria bacterium P01_A01_bin.83
CAACTCTATTTCGATAATTTTCCCAAAGTATAGCAATTGAAGAAATTAAACTTTGCGATGCGTGGCTAACTAATTTACCTCTTCTAAAAAATTGACTGTTAGGCAGATACTGAAAGATAGTGGTAAGAGTTAAAGTAGACGTAAATAACGATACTAGAAAATTTGAGCAATTATTCGATGTAATTCTGATTTTTGGGAGTTTGTTTTTTGTTTTAAGTACCGATAATTCTGTCTATCGGATATCGAGCGATCGCTATACATTTGCGACAATAATTTTCATTACATGTGTTTTTGCTTGAGGTGTATCTGCCTAACGCTATATTAACTAACACAAGCCTGGTATAAACCATGTAGAGTAGTACCATCTTGGAGCAATTGAGTCGTAGTACAACTGAAGTTGATTTGAAAGTGATCGCCTGTGAAGGAAGTAAATACCTGTTTTCTGAGGATAGTTAGTAGTTCGGTTAGATGTTCTTGTGCCTGAGTTTTGGCTAAATTGGGCATGCCAATTACAAAATCTCCATTGTCCCAGTAGGCTGTAACTTCCTCGTTACGACAAGCAGCCTGAATTATTTTACCCCATTGCGCCAACAGGCGATCGCCAGTAACATGTCCGTATTTAAGATTAATGAGCTGTAGGTCAGTAATTTTGAGTACGCTCAGGCAAAATGGTTGATTAAGTTGTTGAGCTTGTTGAATGAGGTATTCTAAATCGCGGCTACTTTGACTACGATTGTTTAATCCTGTCAGACGATCTTGACTAGCCAGTTTGTGAACTAGGCGACTGCGCTCAAGTCTGTTATTAATTCTGGCAATTAATTCGGCACCAACTACAGGTTTGCAGATATAGTCATCGCCGCCGACTTCAAAAATCTGCTGGATAGTTTTCGCATCTTGCTTGGCAGTAAGAAACAATACGGGTAACTCTTGCCAATCAGGATCGCTGCGGAGAGCCTGGCATAGATCAATTCCGTTGATTTCTGGCATTGCTACGTCGAGAATAAGCAGATCAGGTTGAATCGCCTGGAGTATCTCCCAAAAGCGTAGAGGTTGCTCTAAAGTACTAACTTTAATCCCCCAAGGTTCCAAAATTGAGCGCAAAGCATCGAGAAAGACAATATCATCATCAACAATTAAGATAGACGCTATCTCTGAATGGTTCTGTTCCACTAAATTGCTAGTAGTTTGCCAGACTGTAGTAGGAGTGATCGGTTTTGTTAATAAACTATTAGCACCCGCACGAGTAACTGCAAGGCGATATTCTAAACTATCCGTATCCGATAAAACTAGCGTTGGTATGGCAGGGGTACGAGCATTTAATTCACCAATTAAAGATAAATAATCTTGATTATCATCATTTTGAGATTCGGTATGTGTCTCGGTATCAAGTACTACCACCTCGGGTAAATTAGTTTGCAACCATACTCTTGCCTCAGCAATACTAGCTACCTGATAAGAACTTAAGCCTTGAATTTTACCTAATTGCTGTAACTCTAAAGATAATTGGGTATCGGTAGAAATTAATAGCAAATCGCTTTGAGCCGTATCTCCACTGATGGTATTATCCAGCCCTAACAAACTATCCAAATCCGCTACTAAAACTATGAACTGTTCTTGATGTTGAGGAGACAATTCTAAATCACTTTGCAGTAAAGTTTCGATCTCACGAGCAATTTCTGTTCCCGCATCCCGAGAAAACATGCCCAAAACTCCTGCTAACTTGTGTGCTGCCTGTTCGGCATCTTGCTGTAATTGGGTGGATAAATCGGCTTGTTTGAGCTTAGAGACAGCATCTTGTAAAACCTGCATCCTCTCAGACATCTTAGCTTGATATTTAAGCCACATCTGTTCCATCTTCTGATTAAATTCTTGCTCAACAGAAGAAGTATAATTAGTTGCAACTTTACTAGTTTCAACAGCAGGAGGATTGAGACGATAACCAATGCCATAAACATTTTCGATCCAGTTGACGACTCCTACCTGTTTTAGTTTTTTCCGCAGTCCTTTGATATGTGCTTTAACACTTTCCTCTAGTGGCGGGTCGTCAAATGTCCAGATCTTGTCTAAAATTTGAGCGCGGCTAAATACTCGTGCTGGGTTGCGGAGAAATAACTCTAGTAGGCTGTATTCTTTAGCGGTAAGCTTGATTGGTTGCTGTTGGTAACTCACCTCACAACTACTGGGATTTAATCTGAGTCCATTAATATCCAATACACTAGTAGTTGCCACTTCTCCTCGACGGGATAAAGCCCTTACCCTAGCGTTTAATTCTCCTAAATCTAGGGGCTTAGTTAAATAATCGTCTGCCCCCGCATCTAAGCCTAATATGCGATCCTGACTGGCATTTTTTGCAGTCATCAATAAGATAGGTGTTGCATAACCCGCATCGCGCATCTTTTCGCACAGACTAACCCCATCCAATCCTGGTAAATTAACGTCCAGCAGTACTAACTCATATTCACCACTCTGGACATATTCCCAACCCATCTGTCCATCTTCGGCAATATCAACAATATGACGCTGGCTTACCAAAGAACGTTCCAGAACATGAACTAAAATTTCATCATCATCAACTACTAAAATCCGCATGGCGCGATCGCTTTTTTTACTGGCACTTATTTAATCAATATCATGAAATTAACTCGGGAAAAACTAGAGAAGTTATGATGCTGATTATATTAAATACTTTAATTCTCGCTACAAATGAAATTATCTTTGTTAGTGGTTAGTGGTTAGTAAAAACTTATTACTCAATCTTTAAGTGAACGCAGGCTCAATACGTAGCATTCTTTTTTGAATTTCATATTAGTTGAATAGATTACGCTTAATTTTTTATAGTCATTTTAAATAAAAACCATAGGTAAAAATGGAACGTAAATCTTGGAAAAGGTTCTTGTAAGGCTATATACTCTAGATATTTGGGTCGATTATCCATTAGCAAACTGCCTATGTCTAGCCTTCAAGCTAAGGAATATGATCACTTGTTTAAGCAAATTCAACAATTGGTATTGTGTCATTCTCCCAGCGGCGTGGAAACGGAGGTGGATCGCTTAATTACGACCAAGTTTCAGGCATTAAATATCGATACCTGGCAGGATCGCTCTGGCAATATTATTGCCAAGATTCCTGGAGAAAATCGGCAGCAAGGAGCGATCGCAATTACAGCTCACAAAGACGAAATTGGCATGATTGTTAAAGCCATTGACGTAGATGGTTGTTTGCAAATTCGGCGTTTGGGTGGTTCATTTCCCTGGGTGTATGGCGAGGGGGTAGTGGATATCTTGGGGGATAACGACACAATTTCAGGGATTCTCTCTTTTGGTTCGCGCCATGTCTCCCACGAGTCGCCCCAAAAAGCTCAACAGATTGATACTCCGTTGCTATGGCAGGATGCCTGGGTAGAAACCAAGTGCAGCCAAGAAGAGTTAACCAAGTATGGTGTTCGCCCTGGCACCAGGGTTGTAGTAGGCAAGCATCGTAAACAGCCGTTGCGGATCAAGGACTACATTGCCAGCTATACTCTAGACAACAAGGCTTCAGTTGCGATTTTGCTTAATTTAGCAGCTAAGATCAATAATCCTCCTGTGGATGTTTACTTAGTCGCCTCGGCAAAAGAAGAAGTGGGGGCAATTGGCG
>JBCCDL010000710.1:0-3636 GCA_039030815.1 Cyanobacteria bacterium P01_A01_bin.83
CGCAATGATTCCCTCTCAGCAAAATCATCTCAGATTGAGTCTCCTCGTTTAATTCTAATTAGGAGAGGGAATCATGCTCTAGGCTATTTGCTGCATGTCCCACTGAGTCTTGATACACTCCAAAATCAATCATCCACAGCAATTATTGATCTAGCCGCAGATCTCCTCCTTAAAGCCGATTTTCCGCCTATTCTGGCTCAAGTAATTAGACTATCCAATCCTCAAACACTAATTCAGCGACCCTACTATATTCATCCTACAAATATAGCTGAAGTTCAACCTGACTGGAGTTTTGAGAGATTAGTTTTAGTGGGGGATGCTGCCCATGGAATGCCACCCTTTGCCGCCCAGGGAGCAAATCAAGGATTAGAAGATGCTGCTGTAATTGGTACGGCGATCGCTAATATTATCAATCACCATAATTTAGAAAATCAGACAATTATTGAGCAACAGTTTAGTAAATATGAGTTGTTGCGTCGTCCTCTAGTAGAACAAGTACAAACAGCGACGATGGAAAATCATAACTGGTCACAGTCACAATGGGAAAATTACGGCGATGCTATTTATAGTCGTGATGTTCAAAATCTTTGCCAGGAATTTAGTTTAAACTAAAATTGACATAAAACTTAGTATTACTAAAGCGATGGGATCTCAGACTAAGGGTCTTCTACTCGCCATGTAAAAATTTACCCCTTCAATCAAGGCAAATTTTATTGACCTAATTTAGCTTCAATTCCCGATGCCTAAGTACTCTTGACTAAGACATGCAGAACCCAATTAGTTAATAATACTGAGAATAATTGGGAAGAAATACGGTAAAAATTGCTGATTCTAAGTAAAACTATTGTCAGCAAATTTACTTACATAGCATCTAAATTGAGTCCAATTAAGTAAGATCACGGTTGATTTTCACCTATATAAAAAGCCTAATATAAGTCATAGCTCAAAATAAATCAGAGTTATCGCAGTCGAAAAGATACAGAAAACAAAGTTCTAGGCTATTGAAAAATATTACTTGGCTCTGAAATAGGCTTAACTATATCCTTAGTATCCTTACTTTGAACAATCATTTCTCCGCTTTTATTATCTGGAAATATTTAAGCACTGCATAACCCGAGCTTCTAATCAGTATTTACTGATAACTGAATTTAAGACTAAGAGTGTTAGGTAATTATTGTCCCACAGGAGTACCCAGATGAAAATTCAAGACGTAATCGGCATTGATGGCTATACCTTGCTAGTTTATCGTTCTTTAGATCAGCTCTATCGTTTCAGCATTATCGACTTTTCGGGTATTGCCTTTAGCTTTGACAGCATCTTTCTAACCGCAGAGGAGGCAAAAATCAAAGGAATAGCTGCCGTAGAAATTGCTTGTGACTTTGACCGACAAACTCAGTAACCTTGTGGCTAGAGTGTGGTGATGCTAATTCCTAGGCTAAGTCTTAGCTTTGACTTGCTAAGGCAAGCAACTTACTCCGTTTATATTGCTTAATTTGGAGCAACTACCAATCACTAGTTTCTGGAAATTTAAACCTGGCAGGATTCATCTAAGATTGCTCGACAGACAGAAGGTCAATTATATTAAGAATAATAAATATTAAATTTATTTAAATTACCCTGCTGTTTATTTAAGATGAATCAGTTACGTCACGTGTTTTTAGATCCCAAACTGGCTCCTACTGCCCTAAGAGTTTCTCTAGTAGTCGGTTCAATTTTGTTTACCATTAATCATGGTGCGGCATTAGCAAAAGGTGAAATGACAAAGTCTAGATGGTTATCTGGACTAATTACTTACTTAGTTCCCTACAGCGTGAGCATTCACGGACAGCATACCAGTCGCTCTCGCAGTTTAGTTGAGAATTAATGAAAAGTTAATTGTTAAACCGATCATCAAAGAACTAAGCTAAACTCCACACCTAAAAACATGGTTTTTACTGTCAAAGAAGCTAAATCCATCGACTATAGCCATATTCGCCCAGAAATTCAAGATTTGCAGACTAAGTTAGTGACATGGCGACGTAAGCTGCACCAAAAACCAGAATTAGGGTTTGAAGAACACATTACGGCTCAATTTATTCACCAGCAACTTCAAGCCTGGAATATTCCCCATCAAATTGAGATTGCTCAGACTGGGATTGTCGCTACTATAAAGAGCGATCGCCCTGGCAAAGTATTAGCAATTCGCGCCGATATGGATGCCTTACCTGTGCAAGAAGCTAATGAGGTAGATTATCGCTCTCAGCATGATGGGAAGATGCACGCCTGTGGACATGATGGTCATACGGCGATCGCTCTGGGCACAGCTTATTATCTTAATCAGCATCGAGGAGATTGGCAAGGAACGGTAAAAATCATCTTTCAGCCTGCCGAAGAAGGACCTGGCGGTGCTAAACCGATGATTGAAGCAGGAGTATTACAGAATCCTGACGTGGATGCTATTATCGGTTTACATTTGTGGAATAACTTGCCGTTAGGAACGGTAGGCGTGCGTCCTGGAGCATTGATGGCGGCGGTCGAATGTTTTCGTGCTTCTATTTTGGGTAAGGGTGGTCATGGAGCAATGCCCCACCAAACCGTCGATTCGATTGTCGTTGCCAGTCAAATAGTTAACGTCCTGCAAACCATTGTGGCACGTAACGTTAATCCACTTGACTCAGCAGTGGTGACAGTAGGAGAATTTCACGCAGGAACAGCCTTAAACGTGATTGCCGATTCTGCTAAGTTAAGCGGTACCATCCGTTATTTTAATCCCGAATTAGAAGGCTTGATTCGCGCCAGACTAAAAGCTGTTATCTCCAGTACTTGCCAGATGCACGGTGCCGAATATGAACTCGATCATTGGCAACTCTACCCGCCAACAATTAATGATCGGGCGATCGCTGAATTAGTGCGCTCTGTGGCAGTAGAAGTCGTGGAAACCCCTGTGGGAGTAGTACCAGAATGTCAAACTATGGGCGGAGAAGACATGTCTTTCTTTCTTAATGAAATACCTGGCTGCTATTTCTTTCTTGGTTCAGCTAATCCAGCCAAGGGACTAGCTTATCCTCACCATCATCCCCGTTTTGACTTTGATGAAGCGGCTTTAGGTATGGGAGTGGAAATGTTTGTCCGTTGTGTAGAGAAGTTTTTAAATAATTGATGCAAGATGCAAACTGATATCGATACTGCACAACAGTTAATTGCAATTTTGCAAGATCGAAGTATTTCTTGGGCAGAAAGAGATGATGCAGCGATAGATTTGGCTAATTTTGATCTAGATTTTGTCTTGTCTGCTCTAGTTGAAATAGCTCAAGATCAAACT
Organism: Cyanobacteria bacterium P01_A01_bin.83; assembly: GCA_039030815.1. GTDB lineage: Bacteria > Cyanobacteriota > Cyanobacteriia > Cyanobacteriales > Xenococcaceae > Waterburya. The sequence goes on from JBCCDL010000710.1 coordinate 3,302, forward strand.
GAAGATGAATTGATTTTGGCATCATGTGGAGAATCCATAGCCGAAATTTTGCTAAGACGCAATTTAAGACATGTAGAACTTATCCAGCAATTATCTATACCTGCCAGAAATGAGGCAAAGGCATTAATTAAAGTAAAGTCACCAAACTGGATCTCTTAAATAGCAGCTCTAAAAGCAATCAAGACAAGTCTTATCCCTCTTTTGTCAGACTCCGAAAACTTTTGTCATTTCTAAGTTCTGGAGTCTTTGTAGAGCAAAGGATTACTCGATTTTTTTCTAATAAGAAAAACCAAATTTAAAAAATCGCTGTAATTCTTTCACCGTAAGGATCTATC
>JBCCDL010000711.1:0-3634 GCA_039030815.1 Cyanobacteria bacterium P01_A01_bin.83
CGTTCTCATCATCGGGGTTTTCCTGTAGTGGATCAGGGCAGACTAGTGGGAATAATTACTCAGTCAGACATTCCTCAAGATATCAAACAGAGTAGCGATCAGTTGCTCAGGGATATTATGACCTCGCAGCCAATTTCAGTTAGCACCGAGACTCCTTTAGCCGATGTATTGTATCTTCTTAATCGTTACCAGCTTTCCCGCCTTCCTGTAACCGAGGGAAGTAAGCTCCTGGGAATTATTACCCGCAGTGACATTATTAAAGCGGAGGCTAAACAGCTAGATTGTGACTCACAGCCCCAGGTTAGATTTGAGCCTTCTTACGTAGTGTATCAAAGTCGCTCTCCTGCTACAGGAAGGGGAAGAATTTTATTACCTTTGGCTAATCCAGAACATACCACAGCATTGTTAACTATCGCTGGAGCGATCGCCAAATACCATCACTATGAACTTGAATGTTTGCGAATTATACGGGTTCCTCAGCATGTCCACCCTGCACAAGCTCAAGTAGAGCTGGAGACTGAACGAAACTTAATGTCTCAGGTGGAAACTTGGGGAAAAACCACAGCAATTCCCGTCCATACCCAAATTAGGGTGGCTACCGACGTTAGCGAAGCTATCCTAGAAACTATTGCCCGTGAACATATTGATTTGCTGCTAATGGGTTGGAAAGCTAAAAGTTCTCGTCTTGATGTCATTTTTAGTAACGTAGTGGACTCTTTGATCCAGCAAGCACCCTGCGACCTCATGCTGGTGAAGATAGGTTCAGCTAACCACGCATTTCCGCAACAGCTACGACTAAGACATAAGTGGTTGATTCCCACCACTGGTGGCGATCGCATAAAAAAACTCTTAACTATTTTGCCTGCTTTAGGCTCCTTGAGTGCTATTCCTCCAAAAATCCAGCTTTGTCAGGTATCTCCTCATGACCAAGCAGATTCCTTTTCCGTAGCTTTTAAAGAAGCCGCTACTGTACTGGCAAACAATATTGACTATCTCGTAATCCCTCTATTGCTGCCTGCTTATTCGGTTTCTAAAGCTATTATTGACTTAACCCACCGCAAAAAGTATGGCTTGATTATTTTAGGAGCCAGCAACGAAGGACTATTACAAAATGTAGTTAAAGGCAATATCCCTGAAGCGATCGCCCACTATGCCAATAGCACAGTAATTATTTTTCGCAGTTCAACTAAATAAGGTGACCCACAATACAGATTCAATCTGCTAGTTGAACGAACATAGTAACAGGTTAAATAAAAACTGCAATAAGATCTAGATTTGCTTAACATTTTTGGTTAGCAAGCTGCCGTGATGGCAACTAAATAGTTAAGAGTTCTTGACATTAATGTTGCATACTTTGACGATTTTCTCACATTTAAGAAATTTTATTTATATTAGAGATATACAGACAAATCTAAGTTTAAAAAAAGATTTGTTGCATTCAGTTAAGGTAAACAAAAAATATGAGTCTTAGTAGTTGTCCATGCTGTTCATCATCAATGTTGTTACATCTCAGTAGTCGTCGTAGCTACTTGCGTTGTTCCCACTGTAAAACGGAGATGCCCCACCTGGCAACCCAGGTCAAACAACAGGCAAATAAAGCAATTAGCTTTAATTCATCTCCATTAAAAACAACTATGATTTCGACAAAATCACCCCAGGCAGCGGTTGTTGCCTAAGAGATTCTCAGTTTCTTTTAATAATCATCTGTCTTTAATATGCATTGAAAGTTAATGGCAAAGTTTAAAACCAAACTAATGAAATTAATTTAAAAAAACAGAGAGTAGATTTCATCAGTAATTGTACGTAAATTAAAAAACTTTTGGTTACAAGATTAAGTATTTAACAGTAAAGTTACCCAAATTACTTAGTTGTCTTGTAACGTAATCGATAACAGATTAACAGCCAAAATTAGATAATTTGGTAACGTGGTTTCAGTTAAGAATGCTCTCAAGAGTAGCGACAAAGTTAGGATAAGAAATAGAAGCGGCTTGGGCTCGATGAATTATAGTTTTACCCCGAGCATTTAAAGCAGCGATCGCCAAGCTCATGGCAATCCGATGGTCAGTAAAACTGTCTACCTCTGTACCTGTTAAACAACTTCCTCCATTAATTTCTAATCCATCTGATAACTCGGTAATCTCAGCTCCCATTTTGTTGAGTTCAGTTGCCATCACCGCCAGGCGATCGCTTTCTTTTACTCTTAGTTCTGCTGCATCTTTGACTACGGTTGTTCCTTGGGCAAACACGGCGGCTACAGCTAGGATTGGTATCTCATCAATCAAGCGCGGAATTAAATCACCTGAAATTGTACAAGCTTTGAGCTGACTAGATTTTACCCTCAAGTCTGCTACAGGTTCTCCTGCTACCAGACGTTCGTTTGATCGGGATATATCTGCCTCCATCATCGACAAAGCTTCTAAAATACCTGTTCGGGTAGGATTAACTCCCACGTTAGTAATCAGTAAATCTGATCCAGGAACAATTGCTCCTGCTACTAACCAAAAAGCAGCCGAACTAATATCCCCAGGAACAATTACTTTTTGTCCTCTAAGGGTTGGCTGACCAGTTAAGGTTACGCTATTAGTATTATGATCGATATCTAAAGTGGCACCAAAAGCCTGAAGCATTCTTTCGCTATGGTCGCGGGATAAGGCTGGCTCAGTAATAGTGGTTTTACCATCTACCATTAGACCAGCTAACAAAATGCAGGATTTAACCTGTGCCGAGGCGATGGGCGAATGATAATGAATCGGCTGTAGCTGTTGTCCTCGGACTGCAAGGGGAGCTAAAGAATTGCCTTGTCTCCCCCAAATCCTAGCCCCCATTTGAGTTAGAGGTTTGACTACCCGTGACATGGGACGAGAGCGCAATGAGCTATCTCCAGTCACAGTAAATAATCGATCGCGGTGGGATGCCAATAATCCCAACATCAAACGCATTGTAGTGCCTGAATTACCTGCATCAAGTATGTCTTCAGGTTCTTGTAAATTGCCAATGCCGACTCCGCGGACTATCACCTGCTGAGAATTTAGTTCAGAAATTTCTGCTCCCATAGCACGAAAACAGGCGGCAGTACTGCGAGGATCTTCCCCCAATAACAAACCTTCAATTACTGTCTCACCTTCAGCGAGCGCTCCTAACATCAAGGCTCTGTGAGAAATAGACTTATCTCCTGGGATAGTAATCTGTCCTGTTAGCGCAGTTGTTTTGTCTTGAGGATTAATTAACAGTTGTTGTGAATTGTTAGCATCATCTTTGAGGTTAACTATGGAAGAAGACATAAGGCAAATAAGACAAGAATTGACTGAGTCAACGCAAGCCTCAGCTTTTCAAGCCGAGGAACGTAACCTAGCAGATCTTAGCAGAATATGGTTTGTCCTAATTCTGAAAAATCAAGCTACAAATTAACGAAATTGTGATGTCAGCCCCGTGCTTCTAGCGCTGGGTCTCTCTGACCGAAGGTAAAGGGATACAAGCCTCGCCCTTCAGCGCTGCGCAGGGCGACTTTGCTCTTTGATATATTTTATCAGCACATCAATAGGCGCACCACCAACCGACACTGCAAAATAGCTAGGACTCCACAACGCTTTCCCGTTCTTGGGCTTTTTGAATCCCGCTTGCCCGTATCTGCGAC
>JBCCDL010000712.1:0-3630 GCA_039030815.1 Cyanobacteria bacterium P01_A01_bin.83
CAATCGACAAAACGTGGAGCAAAATCAAGTTGGCATCATCTGCTTGGGCTATAGATAAAGCTTGATCAAATACTTGTTTGCTACCTGCTGAATGGTCAATCGCTACTAAAATTTTGTTAAACATCTTATTTAACCTCCACTAATCATCAATAGACTTCTTTCACAAATCATCATTAATTAATCAGATATGGATATGAGAGACAAGAGATTTATTTTTTAATGCAAGAAGTCTAATCAGGAAGCAAACTAATATGAAATACGATCATGTTTGCTACAGATAAGTAAGGTATGTCGTGAGGATAATTTTTTCTGCCCCCTACCCCTACCCCTGCCCTCTGCACGTCACGCCTTACAAAATCTATGTGTAGCGTTCTTGTTTGGATTTCATATAAATATCAACGGATATTACTCGCTAATTAATTTTGATTTGAAACTTTTGCTTGCTGTCTGCCTCTATTTGTGCCTCGTCGGACATATCAACAGAATAAGAAACTAAATCTGTATCGTTACGAACTAGCAAAACCGAACAGGGTGCATGATGGGTCACATAATTACTGACGCTACCAAGAAACATTTCCTTCAGCCCTTTTAGTCCCCGACTACCGACTAAAATTAAATCTGCTGACCAGGTATTTGCAAGTTCGCAGATCTCCCAGCCAGGAATGCCGTTTAGCAGAGTATATTCTGTATCTACCCCAGCAGCGATCGCTTTTTGGGTTAAACTACTTAATAACTTCTCTTGCTGTTGTTCGTATTCGTCAAATTTTTGTTGAAATAGCCCCTCGTCATTATTTTTTAATACTGAATAGTAGGCATAAGTAGGCAGGAGAGGATAGTCAGAGTCTTGTTCTGAGAGAATATGCAGAAACATCAGTCTTGCTTTTGTCCCTTGAGCCAAGGATACTGCCATCTCAAATACAGCCTGGCTTCTTGGGGAACTGTCTATTGTAGCCAATATTTTGTTGATCATTAGTCGTTAGTTGTTAGTCATTAGTCGTTAGTTGTTAGTCGTTAGTTGTTAGCTATTGATACATACAATGCTGTCTACTATCGCTTTTGTTATTGGTAGAGTTTCTGTTGAAAATTGCTATAGCTTTGGATCAATTTAGAAATCCGAAGTTTGTAAGTTCTTGTCTTTGTTTGTTTGGGATTCTAAAGATGCTGTTTTAGTTTCGCGATCATCTTGAGTACGAATAATTAGCACTGAACAAGGTGCATGATGAGTAACGTAATTACTGACGCTACCGAGAAACATTTCTTTCAAACCTTTTAATCCCCGACTACCAATTAAAATCAAATCTGCTGACCAAGTGCTTGCCAGTTCGCAAATCATGCGACCTGGATTACCCGCTAACTGAGTAAATTCAGTTGTAATCCCTGCTGTAATTACTTCTTGGTTTTTTTGTTGCAAAAATTTGATTCCTTTTTGTTGATAATCCTCATATCTTTTTTGATATAGGTTGTAATCATAGTCATCCAAAACTGGATAATAAGTATAGCTAGGAACTATCGGAAATCCAGGCTCATTATCAGCTAAAACATGGACGAGCATTAGACTGGCATCTGTAGTTTTAGCCATGGATACTGCTGAATTGAAGACGGATTCGCTAGTTGAGGAGTAATCTAGTGCTACTAGGATTTTGTTTACCATTTTAAATATCTCTTTTCGTAGTTATTAGTTAGTTGTTAGTTGTTGTTGATCTTTAGTTTCTCCTTCAACAGATATTGGTTCTGACTTATTGATTGGCTGACGAACGATTAAAACCGAACAGGATGCATGATGAGTTACGTAATTGCTGACGCTACCAAGAAACATTTCTTTCAACCCTCTTAATCCCCGACTACCGACTAAAATTAAATCTGCTGACCAGTTATCTGCTAATTCACAAATCATGGAACCTGGATTACCAGCTAACTGAGTAAATTCAGGGGCAACTCCTGCTGCAAGCGCCCTATCAGACAAGTTTCTCAGGAACTCTAGTCCTTGCTGTTCATACTTAGCATATTCTCTTTGATATGTTTCGTAGTTGTTTTTTTCGACGATGGGGTAGTAGGTATAGGGTGGGGCGATGGGATGATCTGATTCTTTTGGGGACAGGATATGCAGCAGCATTAGTTCTGCGCCTATGGTTTTGGCTAGAGATACTGCTGTATCAAAAACAAGTTTGTTATTTGGAGAACGGTCTACGGCGATGAGGATTTTATTGATCATAATCAATACTCCTTATTTGAAGTGAATAAAATTTAATCGAAAAATAGCTGGCGTTGGTAAAAGAGGATCTGATTGTTCGATTTTGCGATCAACTAATTAAATCTAAAAAGCTAATAAGTAGGTAGGCAGAATAATTTATAAAACCCAAGTAGTCAATCTTTGACCTGACCCCTAACCCCTGCCATAGCTATTTTATATTTAATTTCACCTACCCACTTAGCAGTAAGACTATGTACGCCATACTTAAATTACCAACGCCAAATACCTAACCGATGCTTGCTTCAGCCTCAGCGATTCTGAGTCTGGTTTTGAGTACGGTATCAGGATTGAGACTAATCGAGTCAATTCCCTGTTTAACTAGAAATTCGGCAAACTCTGGATAATCGCTTGGTGCTTGACCGCAGATGCCAATTTTGCGCTGTTTTGATTTTGCGACAGAGATTGCCAAAGTGAGCATGGCTTCTACTGCGGGGTTGCGTTCGTCAAATAGATGAGACACTAAAGCCGAGTCACGATCAAGTCCCAAAGTAAGTTGAGTTAGATCATTAGAACCGATAGAGAAACCATCGAATACTTGGCTAAATTCGGCAGCTAGCATGACGTTACTAGGAAGTTCGCACATAACGTATACTTGCAGTCCATTTTCTCCTTTGACCAATCCATGCTTTGCCATTTCTGCTAAAACTTTGCGTCCTTCATCAGGGGTACGGCAAAAAGGAATCATCGGAATAACATTAGTCAAACCCATATCATCACGGACTTGTTTAAATGCCTGACATTCTAAGGCAAAGGCTTCACGATATTTGGGGTCGTAATAGCGACTTGCGCCTCGCCAACCTAACATGGGATTTTCTTCAGTTGGCTCAAACTGTTTGCCACCCAGTAAATTAGCGTATTCATTACTTTTAAAGTCCGACATCCGCACGATAACAGGTTTGGGATAAAATGCGGCAGCGATGGTGGCGATACCTCGTGATAACTTATCCACAAAGAAATCGGGCTTATTGGGATAGTGAACTGTCTGACGGGCAATGGCAATTTTTGCTTGACCATCTTGTAGTTGATCAAACTTGAGTAATGCCAAAGGATGAATTTTAATGTGGTTGGCAATAATAAACTCTAACCTTGCTAAACCAACCCCGTCGCAAGGTAAAGCCGATAAGCCAAATGCCGATGCAGGATCACCCACGTTCATCAGGATTTTGGTTTTAGTTGGGGGTAACTTATCTAGCTGTATTTTGGCTACAGTAAAGGGGATGGAGCCTGCATAAACTTTGCCTTGTTCTCCTTCAGCACAGGATACTGTAACCTCATCTCCTGTGGGAATACTTTGGGTGGCATCTTCACAGCCAACGATGGCAGGAATACCCATTTCACGGGCAATGATTGCTGCATGACAGGTTCTACCACCCTGATTA
>JBCCDL010000713.1:0-3627 GCA_039030815.1 Cyanobacteria bacterium P01_A01_bin.83
GATTGCCAACCTAAATCTAATTCCGTCTCACCTTCGATTTGCGAGATAGACTCATCAGTCTCTGAATCGGCGATCGCATCTTCTAATTCTAGACTAGATTCAGATTCTTCCGCAACTGCTTGGGATTGCCAACCTAAATCTAATTCCGCCTCACCTTCGATTTGCGAGATAGACTCACTAGTCTCTGAATCGGCGATCGCATCTTCTAATTCCCGACTTGATTCTGATTCTGATTCGATTGGGGAAATGCTATCTAAGCTCAACTCTTGTGACTCGGATTCAGTTTCGCCAACAAACTCACCCATAAACTCTGATGAGTCTAAGGAGTTGATAGTTGATTCTGAATCACTCAACTCGTCACTTTGAGATTCAGCCATGAATTCTTCAACAACCTCATCGGGTTCCAAACTTAGTTGAGACTCAGCCTCATTCTCTATTTCGCTGATCAACTCATTAGTTGACTCATTAGCGATCGCATCTTCTAATTCCAGACCCGATTCAGATTCTTCCGCCACTGCTTGGGGTTCCTCGCCCAAATCTGATTCAGGTTCTTCTTCGATTTCTGAGACGAATTCTATATTTTCTTCAGAGGCGGTTTCTTCATCTAGTTCAGAGGCGGTTTCTTCATCTAGTTCAGAGTCGGATTCTTCTAGAATCGAATTTTCGTTTGGTTCAGATGGCTTCTGTTCAAACATTTCTAATTCAGATTCATCAAATTCTCCAATCAGCTTATCAACCATTTCTAATTCAGTATTTTGATCATCAGTAAATTCTGATGACTCTTCAGAACTGGCGAAAGGATCAATATCCTCGTCTACGTTGTTAGCAGCTTTATTCGCTTCTTGTATAGAATCCTGGGAAGCTATTAGTTCATTATTAAAAACTTCCAATTCAGAAGCATCAATAGAATCAATTAACTTATCTACTTCTAATTCTGGAGTAGAAGTTATTTCAGCAGTAGATTCCGTTTGATCTTTGACCTCTAAATCGACTAAACTTTCTTCAATTGGAGCAATAACTTGCTCTAGCTGTTCATGTTTGAGAGATAGCTCTTGTATCTCTTGTTTTAAATTATTCTGATCGGATTCTAAATCTTGTTTATATTTTTCTAGTACTGAAATATCAGTACTAGCAGCTTCTATTTCTTGCTTTTTAGAGGCATACTCTACTTCTAATTGCTGCTTTTGACTATTTAAATCCGAGACAATACTTAATAACTGATTATGTTCTGCTTGAAGGGAATTAATATCAGCTTCTACTGCTTGCATTTTGACAGTAGCTTCATTAAAAGACTGTTGCAGTTCCGGTGTTTGGCTATCTATTGGTAAATCTGGCTGACTCTCTTGATCTTGTTTGCTGTTAATTATTAGCGCGCCAGTTATTCCAGCCATTGAAGCCGCGCCACTGAAACCTACCAGAGATTTTTTCAAGTTTTCATTACCTGCAAGCATTGCCGCAACAAAGGTTGCACTACCACAAGCTAGCGAAATGAGTAAAATCTTATTAACAATTTTAGCTGATTTCATAATATGTAAATTCAATATTAAGTTAACTTATTAAAGAAGTTATGTTTTCAGGCTTGTAGCTTATGTTCACTACTTTACTTTGGTAATCACAGCAACCAAGGGTTCATTGATTCTGAAATACGCGCACTTCCTTAGTCTTATTTAAGAGTTCCCAAATGTTGACTTAGAATTAACAATTATATTTTTGTATTATTAGTTATTGAGTAACTTTACTGAGATAAAATCAATTTGAATAGAGTAAGTTGGCTCAAATTGTAATAGTTAGCAATGTAGTTGATAGTAATTAGTTGCTCAATGATAAGTTAACAGAGAATTATTCATGATGATTAATAATCAATATTGAAAGAGTTCAAATAAACTATAAATATATTTAATTCTGTAATGTTTCATGCCCAATGGCTGAGCTGTTCGCAATAAAATGACAAATCAGTTTAAGATAGTAGCAACGTAAGGGGCATAGGAGCCCCGTAGTATAGCTTAATCTTCATCTAAACTATGGCAGCAAAAGTAGAGATTTATACCTGGAGTCGTTGTCCATTTTGTATACGGGCAAAAGGTTTATTAGATCACAAAGGAGTAGAGTATACAGAATATTGTATTGATGGAGATGAAGATGCCAGAGACGAAATGAGATCAAGGGCAAACGGGAAATCGAGTCTGCCACAAATTTTTATTGATGATCGTCATATTGGAGGATGTGATGATATGTATGATCTAGACAGTATGGGAGAATTAGATCCCTTGTTATAGATAAGTGAAACCTGGCTTTGTTTTGATAAATAGAAGATAACAAAGCATTAGCAGAATATTTTTTATTTTTATTGAAACTGAAATATTCGTGTTGGTTGCTCATATTAAGCCTTTTAGTTTCAGGTTTTTGACAACAAAGAAAGGCAATAAATTTTCTCACTCTTGCGATCCCTTCGGGGTGCGAGGAGTACAATCGCGTAGCTTAGCCTTTGGTTAATCGCAACTTCTCGCTTATTAAAAACTAGTAATTGAGTAAACAAATAATGCACGCACTGTCAATCCCTACTTGGATAGTTCATATTTCAAGTGTTTTGGAATGGGCTGCCGCTATTTATTACATTTGGCAGTATGGTGAGATTACAGGCGATCGCTCTTGGTATAATCTATCATTTGCGATGCTACCTGCTTTAATAAGTGCTATGTGTGCCTGTACTTGGCACTTTTTTGATAACATCCAGTCTTTGGACTGGTTAGTTATTTTACAAGCATCAATGACGGTGGTAGGCAATTTTACTGTATGTATTGCAGCATGGGGGATATGGCGTAGTGAAAAGAAGTCTGCTCCACGACCATAACATCAAAGTGACAATTGTCTGAGGCGCGAAAGTCTCACTTTAAATCAAAAGCAACTTCAATTCTTGGCTCAAATACATCACATTTTCAGGAGAAGATGAATAAGGAAAGTTTGTTCGCTATTTCTTTGTTTCCCTACCTCGGTTTTTTATGGTTTATGACTCGCTCAGGGAAAACACCTCGTTTAGCGCTGATTGGATTTTATGTGCTGCTCGTTTTTGTAGTGGTGACAATTCCTGCGGGAATTTATGCCCAAGCACATTACCATATGCAGTTAGCCGATGTTGATTGGCTTCATGGTAGTGCAGAAGTGTTCTTAACGCTATCAAACATCCTGGTGGTTTTAGGTTTTCGCCAGGCAATTATTCAAAAAAAGCAGCAGGAGCCATAATATACAGTCATTCTAATTAAATGCTTCATGATTGGTGAATCAAGTCAAGAGTCAAAAGTCAGAAGTCAAAGGACATTTGAACTGGAGATCTCTAAGCAAATCAATACCTAAACTAACTGATTTTCCTGACGGAGATAGGCTTCTACAAAAGGATTGAGGTTGCCATCCATAACATCGCTAACGTCAGTAGTTTCAACTTCGGTTCGTAAATCTTTGACCATCTGGTAGGGATGAAAAACATAATTGCGAATCTGATTACCCCAAGCTGCTTCAACCATATCACCACGAATCTCGGCAATTTCTTTAGCTCTTTGTTCTTCAGCAATAATCAGGAGTTTGGCTTTCAGTAAAGCTAAAGCACGCTCTTTATTTTGCAATTGCGATCGC
>JBCCDL010000714.1:0-3626 GCA_039030815.1 Cyanobacteria bacterium P01_A01_bin.83
ATGCAGCGTATTGGCAAGATGGGGGGAACTATTGTCAATATTAAGTCTCTAGAAGATTTTCAGCAGCAAAATACTAGTTCTGAAACCGCAGAAACTGCTAAACCAGAGTAAAAATGAGGCTTAGAGAATTAATAACTCTAAGTGATGTACCTACACCAACTCGAAGAGTATAGTGTAGGCTTCTCCAAATCCTGTAGGATAGAAAGAACTTGCTTTGAGGTACTATTAGTAGCAGATTTAATGACTGCTGGAGTTTTCCCTCTACGCCGTTTTAAGGTTGGGAAGACATCCAGCCCAACCCTCTTGATATTGATTCCGCTTGAGATATCGCGGTCTATCAAGAGATTATATTCTTGATCCCAATACTCTCTGATGCTGACATCAGTAAAAACAAATTCGTCTTTATACGGCAACAATTGAGATGTATAGGCAGGATTAACAGGAATTGCTACTGCTCCAGCTTTTTCAGCTATGTAGTCCAGTATTTCAAAGAATTGCCCAAAAGCTGCATCAGCCCAAGACTTATTAAGTCCTGACTTTGATGACTGAGCATTAGGCAAATACTTACCTGTTTCATCCTGCTTGGGTTTGTTTCTTCGCCTCAATCCCTTGAGATTAAGCTTTTCATAGAAGAAAACCTTTTTACCCGTTCTGAGAAGTTTATGGGCTGTCTTAAATGCGTGGTCGCGTCTAGCTCTAGCTATCCCCAGATGTAGTTTAGCTTCTTTCTTGGCTAGTTGGCGACGAGATTTACTACCTTTTTTTCGAACAGATTTACGCCCCTGAATTTTAGCTAATTTGCGTTGAGCCAAGCGAAATGATTTTAAACTGGGTAGCTTTACTCCCTCACTGGTAGCCAAATAATCATTTTCGTGAAGAACAGCGTCCATGCCTAGTGAATTGTCCCAGGTAGGAACTATTTCAGTTTTCAACTCGGGTACAGTCTTATCTTCTAGTCTTAAATTAATGTACCAACCATCAGCTTTCTTGATTACCTGAGCTTGTTTGAGTTTTGCCCCATGAGGAATCGGTCTATGGTGACGTACTTTAACTATGCCTATCTTGGGCAAGATAGCGTATAACCATTTTCCGCGAATGGAGCAAGAATGAAGTTTGACACCTTCAAATACCATAGATCTCAAACGTGCGGTGTTTTTGTAGCGTGGTTTTCCTGAACGCTTACCGTTGTGATCTCCCGATACAAAGCGACTGAAGGCTAGTTTTACTCGTTTGCATATCTCTTGTAGTGTCTGTGAGGGAACACAACTGAAGTCCAACAATTCACCACTCCAACTAACATAAACCAAATCCTGCTTGATTATTGGCAACTGTTTTTTCTGCCCGTAAAATTCGGGCTTTTCTTTCAGTTCTGGCAAATGACATACTAGCGGGCATCGGTCAGTGTAGCTACGATTTCGTTCCCACCAGTCAAATCTTTCTCCTAACTGGCGATTGTACCAATATCGACAAATGCGAAGCCAATCATTAAGGATAAGCTTCTGTTCTGTTGTAGGTCTTAATCGATACTGATAGTTGTAAATCAAAATCAGAGATAAATATTTTGATACACTGATATTAGCATAATTCTCTTATCTGCTTCATGAAGAAAGATTTCGTATCAAGAGGACGCTCTGTATCTGATTTAAAAGCTCATTTGGTTTTAACCACCAAATATCGACGTAAGGTTCTGACAGCCCAGATGATAAACAGGCTTCATGAAATCTTTGAATCTTTGTTAGACAAATTTGAATGCAAGATCGTTGAGTTCAATGCAGAAAGCGACCACGCCCATCTACTTTTCCAATATCATCCAGAAATACAATTAAGCAAGCTGGTAAATAGTCTCAAGAGTGTATCTAGTCGTAAATTAAGACAAGAATTTTTATCAGAGCTAGAAAAGACATACTATAAAAAGAAAGTAGTTTGGAATAGTAGCTACTTCCTTGCATCTTGTGGTGGAGTTACTATTTCTACTTTAAGAAAGTATATTGAAAATCAAGACAAGCCTATATCTTGACTGGCGATTCATCCCACGCCAAATCAAAGATTATGGACGTGGGGCTTCTCGCCGACTAGCTAATCTTAAACACCTTATTTGAGATAATTCACCTCCAATTCTAATGTGTTTAATCAAGATTATGATCTTGATAAGATATTGGCAAGATCATAAAAATATCAAAGCTCAATTTACACTTTATTGTAATTTGTTGTCGTTAAAAACATCAAAGCTTTACTCATATAAACGTAGACGAGAAACAAAATATTGGCAAACATGGTGTATGAGCAAAGCGCAATTTAGAGTGCATTAAATTTAGTCAATAAAGAAATTATTATATGAAATCCCCAAAAGAATGTTACGTATCGAAAAATTTGCGATGTTAGTCTCATAATGAAATTAGAGTTTTTGTACTAATACCACTAATTGATTAAATGACTGGGTTATAGTCATCGACTGTGTTGAAATCCGCTCGGCGATGCTTGCCACCTCCTGAACAGAATCTTTGGCAAAGGTTGAACTCTGGGTCTGATTTTCCACCGATTGGGAAATATTTTCAATCAAAGCATTCATTTTGTTGTGCAGAGTAACAACTCGATCCAACTTTTGACGAACTAATTGAAACTCGCTCACGCCATTAAGCAACTGCTGAGTTCCTGAATCGAGGGTAATTGTTTTTTCTCTTACCTCTGTTTGAATATTGGCAAATAAAGGTTCGACTTTGGCTGAAGCCTCATACATCTGCTGCATTAGAGAGAAAATATGATCGGATAAATCCATCATCGAGTTTTGACTATTGCCATCAATCTGGCTGCGATTTGCTGCTCTAGTCAGGTTCATAGACTGCTGAACTATTTGCTTGCTCACATCTCTAATCGTATTAACAGTTTCGGCAAGTTTTTGAGAAGAATTGCTCAGATTATCAAACCCGACTACAACATTTTGGACTGTGCGTTGAATGTGGGAAATGCTACCAACAGCCCTTTCTAAGCTCTCTTGAGTGTCTTGTAGTGCTAGGTCGTTTTGCTGCTCTTGGAATTTGACCTGCTGTACGTTTAAAGCTATGCCACTAAATGAATCTGCCACCTTTTGAATTTGATGTAAAACGTTAATCGTAGTCTCCGACTGGCGCATCGCTTCTTGAGAAAGATTTTGATAAGCATCTCCATTTTCCGCCAAGATCTCGACTACCTGGTCTTTGAGAGCTTCTGTTTGCTCGTGCTGTTGATTCGATACTTGACTATTTGCTTGAGTAGATTCTTGAAGCTGTCGCAGAAGTTTGGCATTATCGAGGGCAAAGCCAACTTGAGTGGCAATTTGAGATATCCAACGAATCTCAGCCTGCTGCCACTGGCGAGTATTGTTACATTGATGAGCTACGAGTAAGCCAAATAGCTTGCCTTCATTGATGATTGGAGTCACAAGATTAGCTTTGACCTCCAATTGCTCTAGCTGCTTTATGTAACACTGAGTCATACCTGCTTCATAGATATTGCTCCAGGCGCGAACTCTACCATTGCGATACTTATCCAAATATCTGGCTTCAAAGCATGGATCTTTAATTACTCTGCCCTTTGCTCTAGTCCAACCAGGAGCAACGGATTCGGCGACAATCTCACCACGATCTTCC
>JBCCDL010000715.1:0-3617 GCA_039030815.1 Cyanobacteria bacterium P01_A01_bin.83
GTCATCTGAGTCTGAGGCAACTCCAGAAACTGATACTGTTGCTGAGGTACCAGAAATTATTGTTCCAACCGCAACGATTCAAAGTACAGAAACACCTACAACATCAAAAGAAGAAACCCAAACAACTACACCCATACCAGAAAATACTGAAAATGAAGATGAGAACCTAGAAAATAGTGATCTAGCTACTTTGCCTGTGCCACCAGTTCCTCAAACCCCTCCTCAGCCCTCTGTAGATATAGAAGAAACAACCCCAGAAGAAACAACAGATCTAGAATTAGAAGATGAGTCAAATCAGCAAGCTGCATCAACAGAAATAGATTCAGAAGTAGATAGTGAACCGACAGTTACTTCAGATCAGGAGTCGGAAGTACCTCAACCCGCAGAAGAGGAAGTCGTTGCTCAATCAGATAGCGATCTACCATTTACTAGAGTTGAGCGAGGTTCATTGGAACAAGGCGATCGCGTAATTAGTGAAGATGGTAGCCTCTATGATTTTTATCCTTTAGAAGGTAACGCAGGAGAATCTTATACTATTTATTTGGAAAGTGATGAATTTGATGCTTTCGTGGCTCTAGTTGATAGTAATGGCAACACGATTAAAGAAAACGACGATATCAGCGAAGAAAATAGCAATTCTCGCATTCGCGTTACTCTGCCAGAGGATGGCACTTACAACATCATCGTCAATACTTACGATGAGGATGGCACTGGTAAATATGTATTGACTTTAAGCCGTTAAAAAATTCAATTTATAGTTATTATCGAAATTATTTAAATTTGTTCCCTTTGATAGATATAGTAACTCTCTCTGACTTCGTGAAAATTAGAAAATTATTAGTCTTGAATGTCATTTGTTTTTTGTCCTTTGTCGTTAGGTATTTTTATGAATGATCGCAAAGTGCTATAGTAAATGACTATTTCACCCTAAACTTCAATCAATATTCTTAGTAATACTCTCTGTTGACTACATTTAGCATTTATAATTTATTACGCATTAGGACAATTAGGCTTGAATCCTCTCAAACTTTTTCTCCTTGAAGGAAGAGGCTTGAAACTAAAATGTTCAATGTTCAATGTTCAATGTTCAATGTTCAATGTTCAATGTTCAATGTTCAATGTTTAATGAAAGGTCATGAACTATTATCTCGGCATCGATTTTGGTACCTCTGGAGCAAGAGGGATAGTTATCGATCAAGAGAAAAATGTCATTGATACTAGACAATTATGCTTTACTGACCTTACTGCACCTCAAGTCAAAATTTGGCAAGATAGCTTATTTAGTTTGATTAATCAGATTCCGATTGCTATTAAAAAGAAGATTAAAGCGATCGCCATCAACGGAACATCCTCTACAGTATTACTATGCGATGCTGTGGGAGGTGCGATCTCTGAACCAATTTTGTACAACGATATTAGAGGCAAGGAAGTACTAGATCAAATTAAAATTATCGCGCCGCAAAATCATGTAGTAATTAGTGCTAGCTCTAGTCTGGCAAAGTTATGGTGGTGGAGTAAACAGCCTTACTTTAGTCAGGCTCACTATTTACTTCATCAAGCTGATTGGTTAGGATTTCTACTCCACGGCAAGTTAGGCATCAGCGATTACCACAATTCTCTCAAATTGGGTTATGACGTAGATTATCTTTGTTATCCTAACTGGTTACAAAATTTGCCTTTTAATAACTTATATCCTCAAGTTTTGGCGCCAGGAGCAACGGTAGGAGTAGTAACAAGTGCTAACTGTCAGCGATTAAATTTAGCGGCTGATTGTGTAATTAAAACGGGTACTACTGATAGCATTGCTGCTTTCTTAGCCAGTGGTGCCAGCAAGCCTGGAGAAGCAGTTACCTCCCTAGGTTCGACTCTAGTGCTTAAACTACTAAGCCGTGCTAAAGTCACTGCCTCGGAATTTGGGATCTATAGTCACAAATTTGGACAACTCTGGCTAACTGGCGGTGCTTCAAATACAGGTGGCGCAGTATTAAAGCACTTTTTCACTAAGCAACAGTTAGAACAATTATCAGCCCAAATTGATCCCGAACTACCCAGCCCTCTAGTATATTATCCTTTATTGTCACCAGGCGATCGCTTTCCTCTTAACGATCCCAATCTATCACCACAGTTAGAACCTCGCCCCCATCAACCACAAGAATTTTTACATGGTTTGTTAGAAAGTATGTCCCGCATTGAAGAGCAGGGATATCAAAAGCTACAAGAATTAGGAGCAGACCAATTGACTTGTGTATATACCGCAGGTGGTGGCGCAAAAAATACAACTTGGAGTCAGATTCGCCAACGTCACCTCAAAGTGGGAGTAAAAGCTTCAGAACATACAGAGGCGGCTTACGGCAGCGCCTTACTAGCTGCTAGTGAAACTCTAATTAATTCAAATTAAATACAAGAAAAGCCGATATTTTTTCTGTTGACAATTTGTCATCAATTTAGACAGACTAGTATCTCAAATCAATCGACTCTTCTTTCTGCTTATGCCGATGCCATGTCTTCTTGAGCGATCATTTGCTCGGTGGTTGGCAACTCTAAACAGTATCCTGCACCGTACACAGTTTTGATGTAGCTGGGATGACGCGGGTCGGGTTCCAATTTGGTTCTCAAATGACGAATATGAACTCTAATGGTTTCGATATCATCATCAGGATCGTAGCCCCATACTTCTTTGAGAATCTCTGGGGGAGCAACAGTCTGTCCATGACGCTGCAAGAGACAGTGAAGTAGTTCAAATTCTAAATGAGTTAATTTAACAGTTCTCTCAAACCAAATCGCTTCAAAACGTTCTGGAATTAGGGTTAAAGGTCCAAAATTTAGAATTTCCGAATGTTTAGCTGCTTGAGGAATACGGTCGGTACGACGCAATAAAGCTCTGACCCTAGCCAACATCTCTTCTACTTCAAAGGGTTTGGTTAGATAGTCGTCGGCACCAGCATTGAAGCCTTCTACTTTATCTTGGGTTTGTCCCAAAGCAGTCAACATCAGAACTGGAATATCGGAAGTGCGATCATCTCGGCGTAACCGCTGACAAACAGTAAAACCGTCAACTTTAGGCAACATCAAATCGAGCATAACTAAATCAGGCTGTAACTGTACTGCTAAAGCCTGACCTTTGATTCCGTCTTCTGCTTGGTTAACATCGTAACCAGCCATCTCCAAATTGATCGAGACTAATTCAGAGATTGCAGGATCGTCGTCAATTACTAGTATTCTTGGCATATTAAATATGGATGATATTTATTTTTTAGAGAAAAGCGACGCAGTAAGTCTTAGAAAACTGAGTGCGTCCTGGGGTGAGATTTATTCTATGTCCCTTAGTATGTGTGTAATTCAAGTTTTTGAGAAACTTGAAACGACTGCATCAGTAAGCAATCATCTAAATTTTTGATTCAATACCAAAAACTAGGATTGATATCTAGATCTTGTTATGATTATAAGCAAAAATGCTCACTTTGTTTAAGTTGTCTATCTTATGGCAAACATTTGTAAGGTTTTGTTACTGATTTAACTATTCAGCCTCGTGATTAGCAGAACTTAGCCAAAGACATCCCTTGCTTGAATCAAGTTTGAGCTTATGTATCATTCCTCAATTTTTATTGCCCCGAATA
>JBCCDL010000716.1:0-3612 GCA_039030815.1 Cyanobacteria bacterium P01_A01_bin.83
TGATGCTGGGGAAAATCATTTTAATATCGCTAGAAAATGGGTTCGGGGGATGGAAAAACGCGATCAAGCCGCCCAGTTACTCCAATCTCGATTCTTAGAAGTCCGCTATGAAGATATGAAACACGATCAAAATGCAGTGTTACAGAAAGTCTGTAATTTTCTCTCTCTTGACTATAGCCGTGAACAACTACAAGAACTTATCCCTCAAGTATCAGCATCAGATTTAGATCGGACAAAAGCTAATTTTCCTCTCCAAAATCCTTTCTTTGATACCCGAGCTAATTTTTTCCGTCGTGGTGAAATTGATAGCTGGAAACAAGAATTAACTACTGAGCAAATCATTGAAGTGGAAGCAGTTTGCATTTATGCTATGACTAAACATCAATATCAACCCCAACACTTAAAAATTATTTGATACGCTATTTATTACAACAGTAAAGGTATTTCGTTGATCCGAAATTCACTTATATCCTACGCTCCAATCTATTGAACCACGATAGTCTGGAGCAACTGTTTGATTTAAATAATCTTCGATTCCTTCGTGGCGTAGTTTAGCAGGGGAACTAAAGATAAAGCTGACTTTGAGTTTTGAGACGTTTTTCTTTTCCAAAATAATGTTGCATTTTTGTTTTTGGAGAGCATGACGATAAGCGGCAATGGACTCTGAGAAGTTTTGTTCGTCAATGCCTTTGATTTCAATGTGGTATAAAATTCTCCTTTCGAGAAAGTAAATGATGATCCAAGCCACAACAGTAGAAATGACGGCAATATAAAGCATTTTTAAACCACAGCATAAACCAATCAGAGCAACTAAAATTAAACGACCAGTTTGAACTGAAGTTCCTGTATTAGTGCGAAAACGCATCAATCCACCCAAACCAAAGAAAATAAACCCTAATTCAGGACCATAATCAGCAACAGTAGCTCCCACAAGAGAGCCAATCATGCCATAAAGAATCAGGGTTTTCGGGGCTTCAATTTCGTTAAGATCTTCTTTTTTGCCAAAGGTTTGAGGATGAAAAGCAATAATCATGGCTAAGGCAATTGCCACCATCAAAGAAATTATATAATTTCCTAACTGTTCTACCCCCATATAATTACCAACAAAACTATCTAACATAGAGGATGTAGAAGAACTAGTTCCTGATAAGCGCTCTTGAATGTCAGTCCCTTGGGCTAACACTATACTTTGATGTAAGCTGGCACAAAATATTAGTAAAAAGTATCCGAATTTAATATAAGTACTCATAGAAATATTGATTATGTTTTTAGATCGTGATACATTTTTTCTGAGCTAATAGTTAGTTAGATTTAAATCTATTTGAATCAACTCGATAACTAGTTTTAAACAAATTTAAATCAAGATATTACTATTTTTTGACTAACTACTATCAAGAGAAATGTTTGATATTATAAGAGCCTCGTATTATGAATCAAACTAAGCTTTACTTTCATCCTCAAGTCTTATTAAAGCAAACAAATCAATTTATTGATTGTAACAATTACAATAGCTGCAAAAATGAAATTAAAATTAGTTATAGTTGGTTGCCTTTTTAACTATAATTAACTAGCCCTAGAAAGCAAGTTGTTCTAAGCTAGATGATACTCATTTATGATTCAGGCGTTGCATTTAAGACATGACAGCCTATATTTATCTTCATGGTTTTGCTTCTAGTCCTCAATCAAGCAAAGCCCAATATTTACGCGATCGCTTTACTGACAAAAATCTTTACTTAAAAATACTTGATCTTAATCAAGGTAATTTTTCTAGTCTTACTTTAACTAGACAAATTCAGCAAACTATTGCCGCTATTGATACTCCTCAAACATCAGTTACTTTAATTGGTTCTAGCTTTGGCGGCTTAACCGCAGCTTGGGTAGCACAACAGCAACCTCAGGTTAACAATTTAATTCTATTAGCCCCTGCTTTTGGTTTTCCTGATAGCTGGCAAGAGCGGCTATCACCACATCAAATTCAACAATGGCAAGAGTCGGGATTTTTGCCTATCTATCATTATGGTGCAGGACGAGAAATTCCTTTGCACTACGAATTTTGTCAAGATGCTGCTAATTATCCCTTGTCAGGGTTAAAGCGATCGCTAAATACTTTAATTATTCACGGTATTAATGACGATGTGGTACCGATTCAAGTTAGCCGAGACTATGCTAATCAACACTCTTTAGTAAGGCTGATTGAACTAGATAGCGACCATGGTTTAAATGATGTTCATGACCAAATCTGGAATTTAATTCAGGATTTTTTAAATTTAGGTGAGGCAAATTGAGCCAACGTCATCTTGATAGATCTTGACATGCTTAACAAAAGTACAAATTATTGGAGAATTTGAGTAAACTCATATACAAACAGTCTGTTAACCCAAATTTCATGCAACTAAGTTCTCCTAATAATTCATCAATAACTAAAGCCCTGCTTCTAATTGCGCCCTTCTTTTTGTGGGGGACAGCAATGGTAGCGATGAAGGGAGTTATTCCCTACACTACTCCCTGGTTTATGGCAGGTTTTAGACTTGTACCTGCGGGGATTTTAGTTTTGATAGTTGCGGCTGGCTTAAAATTACCTCAGCCGAAAACTTGGCAGGGGTGGTTATGGATCTTGGCTTTCGCCCTGATAGATGGGGCGCTGTTTCAGGGATTTTTAGCCCAGGGAATTGTAAAAACTGGTGCTGGTTTAGGTTCAGTGATGATTGATTCTCAACCCTTAGCAGTTGCTCTGTTCTCCAGCATCTTATTTGGCGAAATTATCGGCTTATGGGGGTGGTTAGGCTTAGGTATCGGCGTGGCGGGAATTAGCTTAATTGGCTTGCCTGATCGCTGGATAACAAGTGTGTTTTCAGGAGACATGGTTGCCATAAATTTGAACTGGCTGGGTCTGTTTGAAAATGGAGAGTGGTTGATGTTGCTGGCTTCCTTATCCATGGCAGTTGGTACCGTAATGATTCCCTATCTCAGCCGTCACGTCAATCCCGTAGTTGCTACAGGTTGGCATATGATTATTGGTGGATTACCTCTATTTGGTTTATCAGCCCTCCAGGAATCACAGCAGTGGCAGAATCTAACCATAGAATGTTGGTTAGCATTAGGATACGCTACCGTTTTTGGTAGTGCGATCGCTTATGGTATATTTTTTTACTTAGCATCAAAAGGCAATTTAACTAGCCTGAGTGCCTTGACTTTCCTCACCCCCATCTTTGCCCTACTGTTTGGCACAATTATCCTCTCGGAAGTTCTAAGTAATTTGCAATCACTTGGAGTATGTTTGACGATAGTTAGTATCTATTTAATTAACCAGCGGGATAAAATAGCAGCAAAGTTCCAACCTCAAGTAGAAGAAACAGACCAATCATTGAACATTGAACATTGAACATTTAACCAAAATAATCTGGCTCATTGCCTGGTTTCCATTTAATGTTGCAGCCGAGGCTTGGTTTCTGTGACCAGTCGATGGTTTTATCTTGCAACAGTGCATCTATTGCCTGACGTAAATCTTTACCTGTTACAGGAACTCCATTACTAGGACGACTATCATCTAATTGACCACGATAAGCCAGTTTAAGCGAACTATCAAACAGAAAGAAATCAGGTGTACAGGCA
>JBCCDL010000717.1:0-3596 GCA_039030815.1 Cyanobacteria bacterium P01_A01_bin.83
ACTAGTTGAGGTAGTAAATGTACTTCATGCTCGGTAGTAGACTCTAATAAAGCTCCCAAAGCAGCCTGTTCATCAGCCTCAATGAAATCAATTACTCTTCTACGACCCCATTTTATTCTCAATGGTCGAGCTACCATCATTCGCGTAAACAATAGATCTACCAGAGGAATTAAAGATAACCAGCGAGGACGAAACCTTACAAGCCGCTGTCCCACATTACGAAAACGTTCAAATTCTTCTTTGAGATAAATTCCTCCTCCAGCATTAAGACAAATAACTCCTTGAACTATGTCTGGATGGATATCTGCTGCCCAGAGGGCAATGCTTCCCCCCAAAGAGTGACCAACCAACCAGGCTCGCTCAATGTTTAGTCTTGACAGCAAACATCTGAGATCCTTGGCGTAACTATAAAGACTATAATCTGGTGAGTTATTTTCATTGACTGAGTTATCTGTATTTAATCCAGAGGATATGTCTGAATCAGCTATCTCCGAGATTAAGTCAGACTTATGATGTCTAGATTGATGAGTAATTTGCGATTCCCCAAAGCCTCTAGCATCATAAATTAAACATTGATATTTAGTTTTCAAAAGCTGTACTAAAGGATGCCAATAATGTCGGCTTAATAGCCAGCCGTGAACAAAAACCAACACAGGTAATTTGGAGTCGGCGACAGGAGCAGTTAGCTCATAAGTATGAGGTATTTCCAGTATTTTGATGGATGGCATTTCTCTATCGTATCATCACAATCGAGAGTCACTTTAGATTTAATATTGTGGCAACATTAAGCTTGCGACCGCAAGGTTAATGTAATGTGAGTCTATTATGAATCAAAAAAAAATAGACAGAAGACGAAAGTTATTAACTGATGTTACATGCTAATCGATCTATTAAGGCTGGACAAAGCGTAATCTCCAACTACTAAAATTAAAATTCTCCAACAGTTCTCCTAGATTAGATAGATTAAATCTAGTCAGGTTATATTTTTGTGTTAACAGTTTTTTGCTCCCCAAAAAAAATGTTTTTGCGACTGAAAATAGACTAATATAACTAAGATATCCTATTTAAAAACCACAAATCATTAAAGCCACATCGGCATGGTCTTTTGGAAAAAGCTATTCAGCAATTCGGACACAGTAGATAACTCAGAAGCAACAGACTTAAGTGAAGAAGTATTAAATTTAGAGAACCAAGATTCTCAACCTCAAATCATCTTTAGTACCGACCGTGACCTTGATTATTATGAATTAGAGGAACTGTGTGATCGTGTTGGCTGGGCTCGTCGACCTCTGCGCAAAGTAAAAAAAGCGATCGAGCATAGTTTTTTGGTAGTTTCGATGTGGGAGGTTGTTGGCAAGAGACGGCGCTTAATTGGCTTTGCTCGCGCTACTTCCGACCATGCTTTTAATGCTACTATCTGGGATGTAGTTGTTGACCCTAAGTTTCAGAATCGTGGTTTGGGAAAAGCAATGATGAAATATGCTATCAATCAACTACGTAGTGCTGACATCAGCAATATTACTCTTTTTGCCGATCCTCAAGTTGTCAAGTTTTATCAAAGATTAGGCTTTATTCTCGATCCAGAAGGAATTAAAGGCATGTTTTGGTATCCAGATTAATGAGGGATAAGGGATGAGGGATGAGGATTGAGGAAATATAGTTTTATCCTTTAGCTTTAGACAATATACAATATCGAGCTTCGAGTTGCGTTACAATCCTTAACAAAACACATAATTGGCTTGAGGATATGACAACTGCTTTAATTACAGGAGCATCATCGGGGATAGGAGAAGTTTTTGCTAGAGAACTGGCATCAAAACAAACTGATTTAGTATTAGTAGCGCGATCGCAAGATAAATTAGAGCAACTGGCAATAGAATTACGCGATAAATATCAGATAAAAACAGTAATCATTGCTCAGGATTTGACAGAAGCTAACTCAGGTAAGTCAATTTTTGATGTAGTTACTAAGCAGGGTTTGACCATTGATCTGCTAATTAATAATGCGGGATTTGGTGATTATGGCGCGTTTAGCGATCGCCCTTTGGATAAGCAATTAGCCATGATCCAGCTTAACATTGCGGCAGTAGTTGAACTCACGGGTTGGTTTTTACCATTGATGCAGCAAAGAAGAGATGGTGCTATTGTTAATATCTCATCAATTGCAGGTTTTCAGCCCATTCCCTTCATGTCCGTTTATGCAGCAACTAAGGCATTTGTTTTAAGCTTTAGTGAGGCATTGTGGTCAGAAAATAAAGATCTGGGGGTCAAAGTACTGGCAGTTTGTCCTGGTCCTACAGAATCTAAATTCTTTGATCGCGCTGATTTTCCTGATTCAGCGACAGGATTGAATGGGATGACTATGACTGAACCAGAAAAAGTGGTTCAGGAAACCTTCAAAGCACTAGATAAAGGACAATCTAATATAGTTACGGGAGGATTTGTTAACCAAGTAGTTGTTAACATACCCCGATTAGTTCCTAGAGATTTATTAGTTGGTGTAGTGGGAAAACAATTTAAGAATATTTAAATCTTTTGATTAATCTATTAGCTTGCCTCAAAAGTAAAATTTTCTTACTTTTTTATTCCTCATCCCTCATCCCTTATCTAGTGTCTATCAATCTATAGATTGTCAGAGTGGTTAATTTTTTTCTAGAATTTAATCGGAGAAGTAGTTTGTTCTGCTCATTCGCTTATTACCGAACAACAAAAATTAGGTGCAGTAATGTATTTAGTCACTGGCGCAACAGGATCATTAGGACGTAGAATTGTCAGACAATTGAGGGATAGTGAAGAGTCCGTCAGAGCCTTTGTTCGTTTATCGTCGCGCTTTAGTGAATTAGAAGATCGCGGAGCAGAAATTTTTATTGGTGACTTAACTGTAGATAGAGATATTGTCAAAGCTTGTAATGGCGTTAAGTATATCATCAGCAGTCATGGCGGTAGCGATGCTCAGGCAGTTGATTATCGAGCCAACATAGATTTAATCGACCAGGCTGTTGAGCAAAACGTAGAACATTTTGTCTTTATTTCTGTTCTAGGGGTAGATCGTGGTTATCAAGATTCGACTACCTTCAAAGCTAAACGGGAAGTAGAAAAATACCTAATTGCCAGCGGTCTGAACTACACTATTCTACGCCCTTCAGGCTTTGCTAATAATTTAATACCCTTAGCAGAGAGATTTCGCGACACAGGCATTTATTTCACAATTGGCGAACAGCAAAATCGTTCTTCCATCGTCAGCACTGATGATTTAGCTAAAATTGCGATCGCCGCTACCAAAGTTGAAGCCGCCAGAAACCAAGTCTTTGCTGTAGGTGGTCCCGATATCCTCAAGCGAGAAGATATTCCCCGCATTTTCGCTCGTCTGTTTAATCGTGAGCCAATAATTATTAATCCCCCTTTAGAGTTGTTTGATGGTCTAAGAATGGGAATAGGTTTTATTAATCCCCAATTAAAAAAATCTTTGGGTACCCTGCGAACTCTTCTGGCTCATGAATTTTTCTGCACCTTAGATGAAATCTCCCGTCTAGAGTCTACTTTTAATCTGAAAATGGAGTCTGTTGAAAGCTTTTTGCGTCGTTATGTGGGACAGT
>JBCCDL010000718.1:0-3593 GCA_039030815.1 Cyanobacteria bacterium P01_A01_bin.83
GGTGGTTATCGTAGCTACGGTTACTATAGCTCGTATGAAAGCGGACCATCTACCTATGCTAATGCTTCTGAACCACACTACTACTACTATTAGAGACTTAATTTATCTAGCGACTGTAGCTGGTAAATAAATTAAGTTAAGGGGAGAAGCAGCGAAAAAGAAGACATATCACCTACCGACTTTTCGTTTGCTCCTCCTATGCTCCTAAACTCCAAGGGGAATTTAAGAATGCTGTGTTCATTCTATAGCATTCTTATCTTTCTCAAACAAGCAAATATACTCAACGTTACTTATTGACTGACCTTACGCAGTACGTACCAAAAACTAGTGTTGTTAGTCGTTAGTCGTTAGTCGTTAGTCGTTAGTGGAGTCCCTACTATATGAGTCACCCAAGCCTTTGTTACTTCCTACTACATGCGGGACAGGAGCTATCGCTCCAAGTCGCGTCTTAGCGACGCTTGCTTGCTCCGCAAGCTGTGCCCTTTGTTACTTCCTACCAATCATAAATCAACGAGTGCGTAACATCAGTTATTGAGTAAATCAAGGTCTTATCTTTGAGGAGAAAAAACATGGCAAATCTTACTTCCGATCTAATTATGGATGGTAGCTATTTTGAGCTGCTGACTAATGAAAAACTAGAATCAGATCTTTATGGTGGAGCAACAGGTGCTGGTTCTGTCAGTGCAGGACGATATTTTCAAGAAGGCGATGTTGTAGAAGAAACAGCTGTTACTTCCACTGTTGCTACTAGTCGTAGTCAACCTTTTACAATTGATCTGTTATATTCATTTGAACCTCGATTGTCTGTTAGTGCCAGAGTATATTAAGCCTGGGTGCCATTAGTTGGCTCTGGGTGTGTATTTTATTAGTTTGAGAAACGCCAAAAGTTGTGTGAGAACATTTCAAACTCATCCTAAATTATTATTCTTTGGTTAAAAAGCAAGAAACAAAGCTGTATTCATAGGCAGCTTTCAAATCTCGTTACATTACCTTCACGCCACTGTTAGGAGAAAAGCTAATGATTATTTCTGATTTACCTTATCTAAAGGTCGTTTCTCAAGGCGACCAAATTGTAGGTGGGCAACAAAAAGATTCCTTTGACAATAAAGCCGTTGCCCTTTCCCTGGCATATGCTGATGGTTCCGAATCATATGCTGTCGCTGGAACGTCGATTTATATAGATCGTGGTTTTTCCAGATCCAGTGGGTTTGCTGTGGCTCAATCTAGAGAGTGAACACAAGCCTCATCCCTTTAGGAGTCACCCGAAGCGGTTGCGGAGCAAGTCTTAGACTCAGCTTCTCCAGTCTGGCGAAGCCAGACGATGGGGCACTTCTAGCTGTTCGCCTGGGGTCACATGGGGGACAGGGCGAATGCCCAGATTGCGCTCACAGAGGCTCCCGCCTCAGAGTCAGCTCCGCTGACGATGGCGCGTAAGCGCCGTCATCTTACAGAAACGTCGTCGCGGCGGCACGTACGTGCCAGTGCCTTGCTACGCAAGGTCAACGTTCACCGTTCCTACACGGAACGGTGCTGCGTTGACTTCGTCAGATGCGAAGCATCGCACGACTGGCGATGCTACACAGAAGCTTCGCTTCAGAGCCTGCGAAGCAGGCGATGGCGCAACGCGCCGTTCGCGTCCCTTTGTCCACAAAGGAACCCTTCGGTGGGTTCCCTATGTCGTTTATGTCGGACGTGGCGGAGTAAGCTTACCAGAAAAGTTGTAAAACTTAGTCGCGATCGCGATTTAATTTATGCCAATACTCAAAAAGTACTGGTGGTAGGGGCGATCGCTAGTTTTTTATTTATATTTGAGTATTTTTAAGATTTAAATTTAAACTTAGTTGGTTGATAAAAGGCGATCGCGATCATAGTTTAAATTACCGAATGACAATTGCGCTTAATCATTTAAAATACTGTAATTCTTCAAGTACTCCCGACACAGAATTTTTCAGTGCCTCATGTACCGCTGATAACTCAGTCACATTTAATTGATGAGTCCATTCATTCATAAAAAACTTTTTGACTTCGATCGCTAAGACACATGCCGAATGAGGAAAATGAGTATGAATCCATTCGGCAAAATATCCACCCTCAAACTTAATATTTTCTCGCACATCCAACTGTCTGCCTAGAAAATCGAACTGCCTCATTTCATCAATAAATCGTTCAACTATGGGTTGCCAATATTTGCGATCTAAAGTTCCTGTTCCCAAATTAATCTCTGGATTATATAGTGCTAAAGCAGGTTCTTTGTCTATTCCTTGACGATAGTAATTGTAGGTGTGCAAGTCATAAATTATAAAGTGTCCGTAGCGCTTTTCTAATGTTTTGCAGGTACGATAAACTTGATCGTAGAAAGCATCGTACTCCCCCAGAGAACGTTCAATTAATTCTTGAGGCGGGGGAGATTTCCAAACCTTTAATCCCCAAGAATCCTCTGGCGTAAGGTAAATAGCCTGATAGCGAGGACGGTTGAGATCGACTTCAAAACGCGATCGCAACACCACAAGTCTGGTTTTGGCGATATGTGTCCAAACTGCCGTAAAGGGATCTTCCTCACGCTTGCGCTCATCTGGACTGATAGCTAGTAATTGAGCTACTTCTGGACGTACATCATGACCGTCATGAAGAGCGACAGCTACCAGTGGTCGGTTTCCTTCTGTCAATCTCCATAGCTTTGACATACTTTTGTATTTGGTACGAAATTGGCTTTCTAATTTAATATTTTTTAGCTATCAGGATTTCAAACCCATAACTTCATGAAAATAGCATAGTTTTAACAATGGGATCTTGAACGTCTTATTAGCTATGTTGCAGATTTGTATAGCCTTACAGTTTATAAAATTAGTATTATATAATATTAAAATCAATAATGTAATTTTTTAAACATTATTTAAACGATAATATGCTGGCAATAGAAACTATCAGAGCCAAAGAATTCAATAGCAAATGGAAAAAATTGACCCATGTTTTACAACAAAAACAACAAGAATTAGAGAAGGATGACAATGATAATTTATCAAGTGAATTATATAAAAGAATAGTATTAGATGTTTTTCATATTGAGAAGTTAGATGAGATTTTAAAATCTGATAATATACAATTTTTCCCCGACAAGCAGCAAGAGCTACTTTGGGAAAAAGATGAGTTGAGACTTAAGGCATCTTTCAATTTTATAATATATTTAGTTACTCAGAAAAATATAGAACTAGAACAAAAAGTTGACAATTTTTTGCTAGGAAACGAATGTATAAGTACAACTTTAGTTTACTCAGACGAAACTTTACGTCTGTTAAATGAACAAACAATAAAGTTTTTCATTGAGAATCTTTATTCAGCTATAACAACTTGGAAAAAAATTAGTGACGAAATAGAATATGAATCTGTTTGGTTAGTTCATGAAAAGTCTTTAAAATCAATTTACTGTTCCTTATATATTCTGGAAAATACTCATCGCAATTTATTAGAAGCTCAAAATAGAAAAAACAATTTTAATGAGCAAACTGATTGGGGAGAAGAAGATAAGCGTTATGAAAATCTGTTAGAGGATATAGAAGAGTGGAGCAAAGAGGAATGGACAGAAGAAGAACAAA
>JBCCDL010000719.1:0-3584 GCA_039030815.1 Cyanobacteria bacterium P01_A01_bin.83
TCAGTAGTATCTTTTGAACTGATCAAAAGTGTATTAAAAATCTGTCCAAGTGTCATTGCCAAAATTATAAGTAATGTGATTCCTCCTTTTACTAGTAGACTACTCCAATCAGAAGACAAGCCAGAATTAGAAGATGCAGCAATCAAAGATCTAGTTGAATAGTTAGTGACATCGTTTGAATATACGAAATAGTTTCGCATGCCTAAAAATTTCCTTATTCGCAGTAATTAAATTAACTACCAGAAACCTTTGGAGGAGTTGACTACAATTGTCAGAAGTTTATAAGCTTTTGCTTGTTTTGAAGTCGAATAGACATGTTAGCCTAATTTAAGAAAGTAAATTTTTGCGCCTCGTCCTCTATTTAAGGTTTCGGGCTGTTTTTTTTCATTGACATATAACCAAGAACTTCTGAATCTTGATATATTCTCCCCTTTCTTAGTATGAGAGGGGAGCAAATTGAAAGTTCTATACAGGCATACCTAAGATATCCTCAATCTTAGGCATCTCTTCTAAAGGAATTACGCGACCTTCATCTTCAAAGTTTTCGATCTGATCGAAGTTGAGATAACGGTATAAATTATCTTTAAAAGGAGCAATTTTCTCTTTAACCACCGCCATATATTCTTCTACTGTAGGAATTTTACCCAATAAAGCACAGACGGCAGCTAATTCTGCTGAACCAAGGTAAACCCTAGCACCTTTACCCATGCGGTTATTGAAGTTACGGGTAGAGGTAGAGAAGACGGTAGCATTGTCTTCAACACGGGCTTGATTACCCATGCAGAGGGAACAGCCAGGCATTTCAGTTCGCGCACCAGCGGCAGCAAACACGCCGTAGATTCCTTCTTCGCGGAGTTGCTTTTCATCCATACGAGTTGGAGGACAAATCCACAAGCGTCCTTTTACTACCCCTGCACCTTCTAAAATTTTAGCCGCAGCGCGATAATGTCCGATGTTGGTCATGCAAGAACCAATAAAGACTTCATCTACTTTGTCTCCTGCACATTCTGACATTAGCTTAATGTTATCAGGATCGTTTGGTGCTGCAACAATGGGTTCAGTTATTTCATTTAGATTAACTTCAATGGTATCTGCATATTCTGCATCTTCATCGGCAGACATTAACTCAGGATTTGCTAACCACTGTTCCATCTTAGCTACGCGACGCATAATTGTACGGGCATCGCTGTAGCCTCGTGCCACCATGTTTTTGAGCAATGCCACGTTAGAACGCAAGTATTCAGCGACAGTTGCTTCACTTAGTTTAATTGTACTACCAGAACAAGAGCGTTCAGCAGTGGCATCAGTAAGTTCAAATGCCTGTTCTACCTTGAGATCTGGTAAACCTTCCATTTCCATCACTCGCCCGTTAAAGACATTTTTCTTGTTCTCTTTTGCCACGGTAAGTTTACCCTGTTGGATGGCTACCCAGGGGATGGCGTTAACAATATCTCTGAGGGTAATTCCTGGCTGTAGTTCTCCTGTAAAGCGAACTAAAACCGATTCGGGCATATCTAAAGGCATTACTCCCAAAGCGGCGGCAAACGCCACCAAACCCGAACCAGCAGGGAAGGAAATACCAAGGGGAAAACGAGTATGGGAATCACCACCAGTACCTACAGTGTCGGGTAGCAACATTCTGTTTAACCAAGAGTGGATAATACCGTCTCCTGGGCGCAACGCCACACCACCACGGGTAGAGAAGAAATCTGGTAAATCTTTATGGGTTTCAATATCAACAGGCTTGGGATAGGCTGCGGTATGGCAGAAAGTTTGCAGGGTTAAATCGGCATTAAAACCAAGGCATGCCAGTTCTTTTAGTTCATCCCTGGTCATGGGACCCGTGGTATCTTGCGAACCTACAGTAGTCATGATTGGTTCACAGGAAGTTCCAGGACGAACTCCTGGTAAACAACAGGCTTTGCCCACCATTTTCTGCGCCAGGGTAAAGCCTTTGCCAGTATCCTCGGGTATAGAGGGGCGAGTAAATACTTCGGATACGGGTAAGCCCAATGCTTCTCTGGTTTTATCGGTTAATGCCCGACCAATAAGTAAAGGAATTCTGCCCCCTGCACGCACTTCATCAATAATAGTCTCGGGTTTTAAAGTAAAGCGGGTAATAACATCACCAGTTTCGTTAGTAATTTCGCCTTTGTAAGGATGAATGGTAACAACATCAGCAGTATTCATTTGTGAAACGTCGCATTCTATCGGCAATGCCCCAGAGTCTTCGGCAGTGTTAAAAAAGATAGGCGCAATTTTATTACCCAAAATGTAGCCACCCGCTTTCTTGTTGGGAACAAAAGGAATTGACTCGCCAATGTGCCATAGTACCGAGTTAATAGCTGACTTACGAGATGAACCAGTCCCGACAACATCTCCAACATAAGCCACAGGATGACCTTTTGCTTTCAGCTGGGCAATGGTATCTAAACCATCAGGCATCTTTGACTCCAGCATCGCCAAAGCGTGGAGGGGAATATCAGGGCGAGTTGTGGCGTGGGGTGCAGGAGAGAGGTCATCGGTATTGGTTTCCCCTGGCACTTTAAATACAGTTACCGTAATCGCCTCTGCTGGTTTGGGGCGGCTAATAAACCATTCGGCATTTGCCCAAGAATCTATCACCTGTTTGGCATAGGGATTTGTATCAGACAGTTCTAAGACATCATTAAAAGCGTCAAATACCAACAATGTTTTACTTAATGCCGCCGCAGATTCAGAAGCAATAGCTGATTCTGGAGAGTTAAGTAGATCAATCAAAGACTGAACGTTATAACCACCCATCATTGTTCCCAACAAATCTACCGCACCTTGAGATGAGATGACGGGACACTGAATCTCGCCCTTAGCCACAGCAGTTAAAAAACCAGCTTTAACATAGGCTGCGTCATCTACACCAGGGGGAACTCGATCTACTAACAATGCCAGTAATTCTTCCTTGTCGGCTGCGGGAGGATTTTTGAGTATTTCACACAACTCTGAAGTTTGTTGGGCAGTCAGCGGTAAAGCAGGAATACCTAATGCTTCCCTTTGTGTTGCATGCTTTCTATATGCTTCTAACATTTAGTAGTTCTCCTCTATATATGCAGATTTATTACAGAATTTTTATTCTCTCATCGATCCTACCTAATCATTCCCTATGGATTACAGTAAGTTTTTGCGGTAGTCAGATGATTAAAACTCTTGAGATACAACTATTTTATTGTTCTCAAGCTTGCTTAATGTATCAAAAGTGGCAAATTGTAGTGAGGAGATTTATAAATCTTTTCAGGTAAAATTGATTGTATTAAGCAGAGGAAGAATATTAAGCTATCATATCATTAAAAAAAAGCGATCGCTTGGTCAAGGGTCGCTTAATTGCTCAAACATAAAATAATAATTAAATCACAACCAAAATAATTCTGATTGTGATTATTACTTCCGAGTTGGCAGGTTTTTACCAGCCATTATTAATTAATAAAGTGCGATTGGTTCTTCAGGTTCAATTACCACCACCCGATCAGCGGTAAGCTGCCCTGTGGCGACACCTGCTGCGGCACCACCGAGAATTTCCCCCGCACCAGCACTACCAAATAATTCCCCAA
>JBCCDL010000720.1:0-3584 GCA_039030815.1 Cyanobacteria bacterium P01_A01_bin.83
GAGGAACTACAACCGATATTTCAACTGAATTAACTGCATCTAAATTGAGAGACATCATTACCCTGTGCCAAGATAATGACATATCTTAATCTAATTTATGCTTAATGTGGATTGAGCAGGAGAATTATCAAGGCTTGATTATAAGATAGTCTCAAAATTGATCTATTAGTTGTTTGATTTCTTCTGAAATTCTTCTCCATTTAGGATTTTCAACGAATTGACGAAGTCAGAGGAAGCCCCGTCGTTTTACGACGGGGTCTCTCTGACAATCGCATGATAGCCCAGGTGGGACAAGAGAAGGTTAATTCTAAAATCAGTAAAATTTCAACAGAGAATTGCTCTGTTGTTCTCTCTTATCCTTTCCTTTATCGGACTACCTAAATTGTTTACTTAACGTGAATTCGGGTTAAGCCTCAAGCTATATCTGACAGTATTTTCAAGCGGTGCCGTTTTCACTCTTTTTTTCTAATTATTTCGCCCGAAAAACAGCTAAAAAGCTTAGAGCTTAGAGCTATTGGCTATCGAAGCAGACTAACTCTCTTATCCCGAACTGACGTTACTTATTGATTGTTACCCAAAAAATTACGCGCGATCATACCTAATTCGTTCATTTGTAAGCCATCGCTGAGATCTATCCGATTAGAGCTTAATTGTGTTGGAGTAGAGCCTGATGATATTACTTGGTTAATCACATTTTCAGGATGAGTTTGCAGTATGACAATACCAGGACCTCTGAGATGGGCTAGTACAAGACCTTCTCCGCCAAATATGGAAGTGAAAATACCTCCTGCTAATTTAATTTTGTATTTTACTGATTCAGCAAAACCAACAATACACCCCGTATCAACATTTAAACTTTCGTCTGGTTGCAGATTAATCGCTTTTAAATCGCCTCCTGCACAGATGAATACTCTACCGTTTCCTGTAAACTTTTGAAATATAATTCCTTCTCCACCGAGAAAGCCACTCATCCCTAAATTGAGCGTCAAATCTAACCTGACACTAGGATCTGAAGCCAGCCACGCACCTCTTTGAGCGATTAGGCTGTAATTAGGTGATACTGTAACTTCTTCAATCGTACTTAAATAGGGACTGGCAAATCCAATTCTGCCCCGTTTAGTTCCATTATTTGTCCAGACAACTTGAAACAGTTTTTCCTTTGTCACCAGCTTTTTTACTGCTGACATAATCCCGCCAGTAGTGGTTTTGGCTTGGATAAATCCATCACTATAACAAAATGCGCTAGGTTCGGCATAAATAGACTCTCCTGGTTCGAGAGTTACTTCTACACCTTTATTATTGTCAGTATATGTAGTCACTTTTTATCTAAATGTTGGTGATTACTCCTGACTGTATTCTAATTATTTTTACCAGGGATTGACGATTTATAATCAAGTTAAAACTTGCACTCTATTAGCTTGGTGATGCGTTATGTTCATTCTAATTAATTAATCTACCTTCTAAGTTATTCTTTTTTGGTAGTGGGTAGTGGGTAGTGGGTAGTGGGTAGTGGTATTCAGTGACCTCCTCCCAACGCTGAATCAAAGATTACAGCGTGGGCTTCCCTAGACTCACGACTAGGTTTTCCTGGTTGTTTCTTGTTTCCAAGTCTTTCACCACTTATCTAGATATGAAAAATCACATCCCCGACAGACCGATTGCCCAGGCTGTTTCCGTTCCCGCCAGTCCAGCGGTACGATTTTCAAAATTCATCCTTATTACGATGAACATTTTACACAGACATCGACAGATGCGGCGAACTATGCGCCTTTCTCCAAATGAGACTATTTTCTGTCTGCAACCCTATATGTTCAGTTTTCAAGGTGCTTGCTAGCTTTAGGTTTTTGATTATCCGATCTTCGGTAACTAGCGACCCATTGATCCGCTCGTTTGTATTATATAACGTCTGAAACCATTGATATATAAAGAATAGATGAATAGCAAATGAACTGCTTACGACAAAGTGCCAGCCCGCAATTCATCCCACGCTGACCACTACATCCTTCGTGGTACAGACGTGGGGCTTCTTGCGGAGGATGCTAAAATCGTTTAGTTTCTATTTAGAATAACTATATGCTAGTGAACTAGAATAGTTTTTATTTGCGCTTCTGCTTTAAGTAGTTTGTGAACAGGACATTTATCAGCAATCTTTAGCAGTCTCTGTCTTTGATCTTCGGTAAGATTTCCTTTTAACTTGAGATTAGCAACAATGTGGTACTGGCGATCGCTTTTTTGATGTGTAAGATTAACTTCTACACCAGTTAAATCCCACCCTTTCCGTTCAGCGTACATTCTGAGGGTAATTGCTTTACAAGAGCCTAAAGCAGCTATTAAGAGTTCTACTGGTGTGGCACCTGCATCATCTCCACCTAAGTCTAGGGGTTCATCTGCTATGAGCTGAAATTTGTCATTAATTGTAATATCCTGCTGGTATCTAGCAGAGGTAGAAGAAACTTTAACTAGATTCATAACCATCGTGCAATAGTTTTAGTAAGTTTTTACAGTCATTGCTACTAACTAGTAACTACATGTTAGAAAATTAGTTAGGTAAAACAACAAACTGATTTTTAGTTTGAGATTAAAAAAGCGATGTCGACCGCTAGGCTATGCCAATCGCTAAATCATCTAATATTTTAGAGGAAGATTAAATTATATTGCCATCAAAACAATGTATAAACTATATGATTTTTTACCTTCAGGAAATAGTTATAAAGTTCGGTTATTATTTAGCTTATTAGGAATTTCTTTTGAGAGAATTAACGTTAATATCTTAGAAGGAGAAACTCAAACTCCTCAGTTTCTGTCGAAAAATCCTAATGGAAAAATACCCTTACTGGAAATTGCTTCAGATAAATTTTTGGCTGAATCTAATGCCATTCTTTACTATCTCAGTCAAGGAACACAGTTTTTCCCATCAGATAAATATGCTCAAGCTCAAATAATGCAGTGGTTATTTTTTGAACAATATAGCCATGAGCCTAACATAGCGACTTCTCGGTATTGGATAAGTATTCTTGAACAGCCTGAAAAATATCAAGCGCAACTACAGCAGAAGCATCAATTAGGAAATGCCGCTTTGGAAGTAATGGAACGACATTTAAGTAACAAAAAGTTTCTAGTAGCCCAAACTTATACCATTGCTGATATTGCTTTATATGGATACACTCACGTCGCTGAAGAAGGTGGGTTTAACCTACAGCAGTTTCCTAATATTTTATCTTGGCTAAATCGTATCGCAGCACATCCTAATCATATTTTGATTACTGACTTGTAGAGCCCAAAAATGGGGATTGTAGGTTTGCTCAATGCACAATAATTTACATAATTATTTAGAATAATTTTATTCTAAGGACTACTGAAAGATAATTTTAAATACATTAAAAAGCTAAATAATTTTAAACAGATGCCGCAATATTTAGAAACTAAATCTCCAAGTCAAGAGTATTTGCATAAATGTATTGAGTTTTTTCACAAATATGGCTATTTGGTAATTCCCCATGTTTTAACTCCTAAAAGATGCCAACAGCTTAAAGCTGATTTAGAACAAGATATAGCGCAACAGAATCCACTCAAAAATCAACGAA
>JBCCDL010000721.1:0-3582 GCA_039030815.1 Cyanobacteria bacterium P01_A01_bin.83
CCCAAAATAGAGCTAAAAATTATAACAAGCCATGCCTGACGTAATTTTTCATGCTTTTAATTGGAAATACCAGAACATTATCGATGCAGTTCCAGATATTCATCGAGCTGGTTATGGGGCAATCCTAATTCCTCCGCCTTTGTATTCAGACCCTAATGGCAAGGAATGGTGGCAACGCTATCAACCGAAAGATTACCGAGTTCTGTTATCTCATTTGGGAGGCAAACAAGAACTGAAGGAGTTGATTGATAAGTGTCATCAACCCAATTTCAAAATTCGAGTCTATGCTGATTTGGTTATTAATCACATGGCTAATGAAAATAGAGAAGATCGCTTAAATTTTCCTGGAGAAGCTGAACTGGAAAAATATAGAGATGATTCAACATTTAAAGATAATCTTTTATATGGTGATTTAGAAGTAGGTTTGTTCTCGCCTTGGGATTTTAATCAAAGAGGAAATATTACTAATTGGTCGGATCGTGAAGTGGTTCAGTACGGAGATTTGTCAGGATTACCAGATTTAAAAGATTCTCCCTGGGTACTGTTACAGCAGCGAAAAATGATCATTGCTTTAGCAGAAATGGGTTTTGATGGTTTTCGCATTGATGCGATCAAACATCTTACTGAAAGGATGATTGATAATTTTGCTGATCGCGATGAGATAGCTTCAAAGTATCTATTTGGCGAAGTTTTAACTGGTAGCGATCGCGATGAAGATATTTTTATCGATCCTTTTTTACGAGAAACTTGGATTTCTGCATACGACTTTCCTCTATTCCAAACCATTAGAGAAGCATTTAGTTATGGGGGTTCACTAAGGAGACTAGCTCGTCCCGAAACTGAGGATAATGCCCTCCCTTGGCATCGAGCGGTAACTTTTGTGGTCAATCATGATGTTCCCTATAATCAAGGCTTTCGCAGTTGGTTGCTAGATAAGCAGGATGAACATTTGGCTTATGCTTATATTTTGGGCAAGGATGGAGGAGTTCCTTTAATTTTCTCTGACAACAATGAATCAGTAGGGCAATATCCTGAAGACGAAGATCGATGGACTAATATTATCGATATTGACAAACGACCAGATCTGTTTAATATGATTCGTTTTCATAATGCCGTTCACGGACAACAAATGGCGATTTTATATGAAACCGATACTATATTAGTTTTTCGTCGAGGAAATATGGGAATTGTTGCCATCAATAAAGGTGGAACAGAAAGTTCGGTTAACTTCAATACTTGGGGTTTAACAAATCCAGGTAGCTATACAGACTTAATTCACAAATATAAAATGCAACTTTCAGGTAATAGTTTTACTTTGTATATCCCTCCTAGAACTGCTCAAATGTGGTTAAAAGATGAGTAAAACTCTCATAGAACAGAACTAAATTCTCTGATTTTTGATGGAGGTTCAGGAAGTTCAGAATTAAAATTTCTGAACTTCCTAGCCTCTACGATCTCTACTATTATTTAATATTTTGTAGGAACAAAAGATTGAGTCTCTAAAGGTGGGCGTTCATAGTCGATCGCTTTTTGTCTGGGTGGTAATTCGATTTTCTTAGGAGGAAGTTCTTCATAGGGAACAGTCTCTAGAAAATGACTGATGAAATTTAAACGGGCTTTTTTCTTGTCATCTGCTGCAACTACATGCCAAGGAGATTCGGGAATGTCTGTAGCGGCAAACATGTCATCTTTAGCACGGGAATAATCAACCCATTTTTCCCTCGCTTTTAAATCCATTGGGCTGATTTTCCAGCGTTTGGTAGGGTCGTTGATGCGATCTTGAAATCGTTTTTCTTGTTCGTGATCGCTGACAGAAAACCAATATTTAATTAAGATAATACCCGAACGCTGAATCATCATTTCAAACTGCGGGCAAGAGCGCATAAACTCGTTATATTCGTCATAGGTGCAAAATCCCATCACTTTTTCCACCCCTGCACGGTTGTACCAACTGCGATCAAATAAGACTATTTCCCCTGCTGCGGGAAGATGAGCTACATATCTTTGAAAGTACCATTGAGTTTTTTCGCGATCGCTTGGTGTGCCTAAAGCCACTACCTTACAAACTCTGGGATTGAGGGTTTCACTAATACGTTTGATCGCTCCTCCCTTACCTGCGGCATCTCTTCCTTCAAACAACACTACTACTTTTAAACCCTTTTGCTGTACCCATCTTTGCAACTTTACTAGCTCTATTTGTAGCTTGGCTAGCTCTTTTAAATATTTTTTCTTGCTTAACTTTTTATGCTTTTGTTTCGCTTTTTTGTTTTTTTCTTTTCCCTGCTCTACTTTACCATTTTGCTCAATTTTACTCATCTTGGCTCTTGCTCTTAATTGCTTATGCAATAACTTATAGCAACTATCAAATTCGGAATGAGTGGAGTAAACTTAACTTAAGCTTTATTTTAATCATAATGATGAAATATTAAAAAATGTAATGTTTATGATTTTGATAATTACTAAAGTTAAAGAATATTAAACTTAGTTTCAATCTGCAATTAATGCAATATTAATATTACTGGAAAAAGTATCGATCAAAATAATAATGAAAAAATTTCATTTAGCAATTTCTACCAGCAATATTGCAGCGGCAGTTAAAGATTATAGCGATCGCCTAAACGCCCAACCCTGCTTGCTTATTCCCCGAGAGTATGCTTTGTGGCGAACCGATACTTTAAATGTTTCAATTAGACATGACAAAACTGCTGCTACAGGTAGTTTAAGACATCTAGGGTGGGAAGATTCCAGCGCCCTCCAAATGTCTGCCACTACCGATGTTAACGGTGTTGTTTGGGAACATTTTACAGCCCAACAACAAGCCGCAGAAATCAAAGAGATTTGGTCAGGAGTTGATTATCAACCTGAATCAGTTTAAATTGTATGTTTTGTGTAAATCTGCTTCGTTCTAATTTGTTAGTTTTTAGCTTTTAGAGACTGTTTGTTCAACAAAAATTAAAATAAGAACGTAGGTTGGGTTAGGCGAGCATTTCTTCAGAATCAGACTTTCAATTTGCTATTTGCCGTAACCCAATATAACAGAACGTTATACTTGTCTTAAGACTTAATTTATAAACAGCCTCTTAGCTTTTAGCTTTCAAAAAAAACGCAAATTCAAGCTTTTTAGCTAGACAAATGGGAGCATCCTATTTTGGAAGAAACACACTGTATTTAATGACGTAACCCTGATTCTACTGTCCATCGCGAAAAATATATTTGCCGAAACGGGATGCTCCCAGACAGATAAAAAAACATCATCTTTAGAAAATACATTTTAGGGATTTTTATATTTTTTAATTTATATTAGAGACTACATAGCAAGAACTCGAAATACTGCTTGAATTCATTCTTGATCAGCTTTAAACTGCTTCTAAACAATCGGCAGAATTAAGGGCAGTTTTAATTTCGCTAACAATTTCTTCCTGTTCTTCATAGAGCATAATCAGGTGATCTTTAGCTCTAGTCATGGCAGTATACAAACCTGCTTTAGCTTCAAAACTAATATCCTGATCTTCTGATTTATATGTAGATAAACTATCAACTCCAGCGATAATTACCGCATCAAATTCAACTCCCTTGAGAGCA
>JBCCDL010000722.1:0-3581 GCA_039030815.1 Cyanobacteria bacterium P01_A01_bin.83
AGTACAGGAGATTTTCCGCGATTTAGGTGTTGCCGACACCCCCATGAATCGTCTGGTACAGGGAGATGTGGGTTCAGGCAAGACAATTGTGGCAGTCTATGCAATTCTCGCAGCGATTCAGTCAGGTTATCAGGCGGCATTAATGGCACCGACGGAAGTCCTAGCCGAACAACATTACCGCAAGCTAGTTCCCTGGTTTAATTTATTACATCTCCCTGTAGAGTTGCTGACGGGTTCGACTAAGACTGCTAAAAGGCGAGAAATTCATTCTCAGCTATCAAACGGCGAACTACCTTTACTGGTAGGGACTCATGCTTTGATTCAAGACCCTGTTAAATTTCATAAGTTAGGGTTAGCGGTAATTGATGAACAACATCGCTTTGGGGTGCAGCAACGAGCAAGGTTGTTGGGCAAAGGTAAATCGCCCCATGTTTTAACTATGACTGCCACCCCCATTCCCCGTACTTTAGCCTTAACTTTGCATGGTGACCTAGATGTCAGTCAGATTGATGAACTGCCTCCAGGAAGACAGGCAATTGACACCATGATGAAGCAGGGTAAAGACCGTAAAAAGGTTTACGATCTGATTCGGCGTGAAATTGCCCAGGGAAGACAAGCCTATATTATTTTTCCCCTGGTAGAAGAATCGGAAAAACTCGATCTTAAAGCCGCAACCGAAGAACATCAACGTCTATCTGAAGTAATCTTTCCCGAGTTTAATATTGCCCTCTTGCATGGTCGCATGAGTTCTGCGGATAAAGATGCGGCATTAAATTCCTTCCGCGATAATGAATGTCAGATTATTGTTTCCACCACCGTAATTGAGGTAGGTGTGGATGTGCCTAATGCTACGGTGATGGTAATCGAACATGCTGAACGTTTTGGCTTATCGCAACTCCATCAGTTACGAGGACGAGTTGGCAGAGGCAGTAGTAAGTCCTATTGCTTCTTAATGAGCAGTACCAAAAATATTGAAGCCAGACAAAGATTAGCAGTACTCGAAGAATCCCAAGATGGTTTCTTTATCTCCGAAGCTGATATGCGCTTTCGCGGTCCTGGGGCAGTTTTAGGTACTCGTCAGTCGGGTTTACCTGATTTTGCCTTAGCCAGTCTGGTAGAAGATCAAGAGGTGCTAAATTTAGCCAGAGAAGCAGCAGAGAAGATTATTACCGCAGATAAGATGTTAGAGAACTTTCCTGGTTTAAAACAAGAACTAGAAATTCGTTACCGTCGTTTGCTGGGTGGTGATATCTTAAATTAGTAGCAATGAACAATGAACAATGAACAATGAACAATGAACAATGAATGATAAATGTAATGACGATCAAAGTTTATGGGATACCAAACTGCGGTACTTGTAAGAAGGCAATTTCTTGGCTTGATAGTAACCAAGTAGATTACGAGTTTATAAATACTAAAGATAATCCTCCTGATCAAACAATGATCAAAAATTGGGTGGAAGCATTAGGAAGCAAACCGATGCGAAATACTTCAGGTAAGTCTTATCGTGCGTTAGGAGAAGCCAGAAATACCTTCACAGATCAACAGTGGATTGATGCCTTTGCCGCCGATGCCATGTTGCTTAAAAGACCATTGTTTGTCAAGGATAATCAGGCGGTATTAGTTGGTTTTAAAGCTGCCGAGTCAGAGATCAAATCAAAACTAGGTATTAACTAGTAGCGATAGTCTTGAATGTCAAATGAGAATTGTATTCATGTGATCGCCTAACAAATCCCGATCAAATTCTTTAAGTCTCCCAGCATTGAGGGATTTGGGAAGCGATCAAAACAAGCGGGCGCTTTTCTAAACTCAATTACTGCTTTACTGCCTTACTTACTACATGCAGTAACTACTCTTTTGTATCTACCAACGCCAAAGATTGATATATATAGTGCTATTGAGAAGTGAACGCAGGTTCCCCGACATGCGGCAAACTTTCGCCTTTGTGTTTAGGAGTCACAGGAAGCTTCGCTTCCCCAGTCTGGCGAAGCCAGACGATGGCGCACTTCTAGCCGTTCGCTTGGGGAAACCCCAAGTTGCCCCGTTCCCTTGAGTAAACCTCAAGGGCGTGCGGGGCAATGCATTCCGCACGTTTATGTCGGACGTGGCGGGGTACTGTTTACTCTATACTTAATTATTTCTGCAATTCAGTAGAGGAGAAGATCGTGGTAAAAAGAACACTTTTTCTGATTTATGGACTAATCTGTTACAGTTTTTTCTTGGTTTCATTTGTCTATGCCGTTGGGTTTGTCAGCAATTTTTTTGTTCCCAAGTCGATGGATACTGGAGTTACAACTTCACTCTCATCTGCGATTTTGATTAACCTTTCTCTATTAGGAATTTTTGCTGTTCAACATAGTGTGATGGCAAGACAAGGTTTTAAAAAAGTTTGGACAAAGATTATTCCCGAACCCCTTGAAAGAAGTACCTATGTCTTGTTTACTAGCTTGGCTTTGATGTTGTTATTTTGGCAGTGGCAACCGATTAATCTTGTTTTATGGGACTTGTCCGATACTGTTTGGTCAAACGTTTTATGGGGTTTATGTGTGGCTGGTTGGCTGATTGTCTTCTTCAGTACCTTTGTGGTCGATCATTTTGATTTGTTTGGTTTGCGCCAGGTTTACCTTTATTTCCAAGAAAAAGAATACGAACCTATCGAATTCAAAAAAACTTTGTTTTATAAGTATGTGCGCCACCCAATTTTATTAGGATTTATCATAGCTTTTTGGGCAACTCCCATCATGAGTGCTGCTCACTTGATTTTTGCGGGAGCAACTTTAGTCTATACTTTTATCGGCATTTTCTTAGAAGAGCGAGATCTAGTCTCAATTTATGGCGAGCAATATCAAGAATATCGAAAAGAAGTTCCGATGCTTGTTCCTAAATTACCTGAACTGAATACCCAAAAAAGTGATGCCTAGATAATGAAAAATAAGATAGGGCAAGACATTTTCTATCAAATAACAAGCCCGATCCTCTTTTAATATACAAGGGTGGGCAAGGTCAAAACTTAAATTTGACACAATTTGCTCAACTCATTTTGCCCACCATGAGGTTTAGCAATATGTAATTAACGAGGTATTTATCAGTAATCAAGAAAAATGATTAAAGCTGTAATTTTCGATCTTGATGGCTTGCTAATAGATTCTGAACCGCTATGGCAACAGGCAGAAATATTAATCTTTAAGCAGGTTAACATTGAGCTGACTCCTAAGCTATGTCTGCAAACCAAGGGTTTACGCATTGATGAGGTGGTGGACTATTGG
The DNA here is from genome assembly GCA_039030815.1 of Cyanobacteria bacterium P01_A01_bin.83. Lineage (GTDB taxonomy): Bacteria > Cyanobacteriota > Cyanobacteriia > Cyanobacteriales > Xenococcaceae > Waterburya. The sequence continues at coordinate 3,267 of JBCCDL010000722.1, forward strand.
TATCAAAAATATCCTTGGACAAATCTAACTAAATCAGAAGTGGAACAATTAATTGTTGACAAGTTAATTGAACTAATAAAGTCCCAAGGAAAAGCTTTACCAGGGGTTGCCCATGCTATATCGTTTGTACGCCAAAAACAGGTGCAAATTGCTCTGGCTTCTTCTTCTTCCCTCAAGATTATTCAAGCGGCATTAAAAGCATTAAATTTAAACAATGCCTTTGTCGAAGTCTATTCCGCAGAATCAGAAATTTTAGGCAAACCTCACCCAGGAGTTTATCTTACCACTGCCAATAAACTCAACGTTGCTCCACAA
>JBCCDL010000723.1:0-3575 GCA_039030815.1 Cyanobacteria bacterium P01_A01_bin.83
AATAAGAGCTTAGCACTTGTAGAATTACTACGATCAAGAAGCGTCGACCAGCTAAAAACCACATCAATAGCATTAAGAACATATTATGAAAGTGGGGATGAAAAAAATTTGATCAAGTACGTTAGCACCAATAAAGTCAGCTTTAGCGTATCAATCAGTGACTTAGGGTTTTTACTAGATCAAACTGTCAAAGCAGGAGCAAGCCGTATTGATCGGGTCAATTTTGTAGCCACCCCTGAAGCAATACTGCTCGCAAAACAAGAAGCTCTACGTAAAGCAACGATAGATGCCAAAACTAAGGCAGAGGTTGTGTTAAGTACGCTAGGTTTTACATTAGAAGATGTTGTTCGTATTGAAATTAATGGAAATCCTGTTTCAGAAATTAGAACAGAACGTCGTCGCAGATCTAGTGGAGGTATTGCTTCTGGAGATGAAGATTCTTCAGGAATAGGAATCTCAGTTATCGGTGGTGAACAAATAGTTGACGCTTCAGTTACTTTGCAGATAAGCTATTGAGCGAATTTAATAAGTATTTTTGTTTTTTAACCAATACATAGGTTTCAAGCAAATTAATAATCTTGTACTTAGCTACTTTGAGCATAAATATTAATAGTTAAAAAAAATGATTACCAAGATAATAAAGCTGAATGATACTCGCTATAAATCATTGACAAAGTGTCTAGGTACATTACTAATTGTTGGCAGCTTATTTTATCAAATTTCAACTAATCCAGCAATTGCTGAAGAACTATTAAAAACTTTAACAGTCACTGGAAACGGTATGGAGAAAATCCCCAGCACAATTGCACAGGTAGAATTAGGGGTAGAAATTCAAGGCAAAACAGCCAATGAAGTTCAACAAGAGGTAGCAAAACAAACTTCCGCAGTTGTGGACTTGCTCCGTGCTAAAGAGGAAGTTGAACAGCTACAAACTACGGGAGTTAGGCTAAACCCAAATTATGATCGAGTCGATTCTGGTAACGGTCAAAGAATTCTAACAGGTTACATCGGGACTAATACTGTCAATTTTCGCGTTTCAACAGAGCAAGTAGGTAACTTATTAGATGAGACAGTTCAGGCTGGAGCAAGTCGTGTTGATGGAGTCAGTTTTACTGCAACTGATGAAGCCATCGCCGCAGCTAAAAAAGCAGCGCTACGTAAAGCAAGTATTGACGCTCAGGATCGGGCAGATGTGGTTTTAGACACTCTCAATCTTACTTCTCAAGAAATAGTTAATATTGAAGTTGATGCAGCTAGAATTAGTCAGCCAAGATCTTTTGCTAATAGGCAATTAGCTGTCTCTGAATCGGATATAAGCACTCCGATTATTGCTGGAGAACAGACGGTTCGAGCTTCAGTTACTTTACAAATTAGTTATTAGAATAATTCTATTGGGATCTCTCTTTATTAGTTGCTCAATTTCAAGGCAACGAGAACCCATTTGTGTTTGATCCGAGTTTGGCACAGAGAACATACTGTAGCTCACAATAATCTATTAGATCTACCTTAAAAATAGAATTCGAAAACACGTAAATTCGTCTATTAGTAATACTTCGAGTTGATTAGCCAAAATATAATTATAAGTGCGAAGTCGTCAGACTCAGCGTACCCTGTGGGTAATCAGGCTTAAGCTAGATAAATTTGCCGTAATCAGCCGAAAAATTCCTAAACATCATGAAACTAAATAATAACTATTGAGAATAAGCTGTAACTGGCAGCAAGTCAGGGAAATATAAAAATATCTCTCAATTAATTAAGCTGGATCTAATTTTATAGTGATAATAGATCTAGCAACGCTTAACTATTCCTGCATAACATTTATCTAGCTCATAATGACTAATCTTCTTTCCCTCAATTTTGTCATCAAGCTAGCTCTGATCCTCGTTTTAAGTATTTTGCCTTCTTTAGTTTATTTACTCATATTTCAAAAAGTAAAAAAACGTTGGCAGACGAGGTTGAGACGCGCTCAAATCGTACCTGGATACCATCATAATTACCGAGATAGAAATCATCGAAGAGCTTATGAACACAACCGTAACTCTTCTTCGGTACGAGAACGTCGTCGTCCAGCTACCAAGTATTTTATTGGTGATACAAGCTGTGTCAACAATGCTCACTCACCATATATTCGCTGTGCAATCAATCCCGAAGGTCCATGCGATGAGTGTGTTCATTATGAAAAGCATCCTAATCGAAGTTGATTTTAGCTTTTAGATGCTTTAGATGCCTCAAGCACCCTTACCAATGCGATCGCGGTTGCGGAGCAAGTCGTCAGACTCAGCGTAACCTTCGGGTAATCGCTCTAATCACAATAGCAACGATTAAAAATGAAAACTTTAATCTGTTTGTGATTAATCAAGACTTAAGTTGTTAAAATCTCAACCCTGAAATAAAAGATTGCCCCAAAAATTATCAATGAATCAGTCTTTGCGACCTAAATTACCTATTCCGCCACAGTTAACAGTCTCAGAGGAGGGATCATTTGCTTACTACACTTTTACTCATCGAGTTCCCGCAATTATCAAGCAGGTAATAGCCGAAAATAACTATCAACCAGAAATAGAGGCAGAACTTCAGGCTTTAGCTCAAAACCTGCTGCACGAGAAGGTTCGCCCTATCAATAACGATGGTGGCACAGATCTAGCAGCATGGATTGAGTATATCAAACCCTATCAATCACAAAGTTGGTTAGACTGTCCGTTTTATTTTATTGAGACTTACTTCTATCGCCGCCTCCTCGAAGCAATAGAATACTTTGCTGTTGAGCAAGATCAAATAATAGATCCCTTTAAGCTGCAAAAGCGTCTGGGTTTAACTAAGGCAATGCCATCAGTCCGAAGAGAAGTAAAAAATTATCATAATATCCATAGATGCCCTCAAGAAAGAAACGATATTTGGCGCCAAACTTTACTTTACTTACTTTATCTAAACTTATGGGGAAATCGAGCTGATTTAAGTCTTAACCCGACTAAAGCAGGTGATTTTAATCACGAGCAAATTCAGATCCAAAATCAAGGGGAATATATTCTACTCAATGATGCTCCTGTAGTTGCCAACTATATCAAAGGGTTGTCACAGCAACGAGTTGATTATATTGTGGACAATTCAGGTTTTGAGTTAATATCTGACTTGTTAATTGTTGATTTTTTATTGACTAGTAATGCTGCTGAAATAGTTTATTTACATCTTAAATCACATCCTATTTTTGTCTCTGATGCGATGATTAAAGATGTAGAGGAGACTATAGATTTTTTAGCTGATGATGCAGAACCAGAAGTTCAACAATTAGCAGCTCGTCTGAAGAATTATCTAACTGATAAACGCCTAAAATTAGTTGATAACTTATTTTGGACAAGTCCATTATTCTTTTGGTCAATGCCAGAACAATTACGCCAGGATTTAGCCCAATCCAGCTTGGTTTTTATTAAAGGTGATGCCAATTATCGGCGACTTGTAGGAGACTGCTACTGGAAAAAAACTAGTTCTTTTGCAGATATTTGTGGTTATTTTCCTGCACCTTTTGTTACTTTAAGAACTCTCAAATCAGAAGTGATTGTGGGATTAGAGCAAAATCA
>JBCCDL010000724.1:0-3560 GCA_039030815.1 Cyanobacteria bacterium P01_A01_bin.83
CTCATTGATTCATAAATTTCACTTCGTAGGTTGGGTAGAACGAAGTGAAACCCAACATCAGCATTAGTTTTGTTGGGTTACGCTGCCGCTAACCCAACCTACGAAATAACAAGAGTTTTAGAAGTTTTGTCAGTCAACCAGTCAATTGCCTGTTGATATTCTCCCAGGTAAGAGTAAGCATTACCTAAACCCATTAAAGATGCACCTTCCCCATTGCGATCTCCAATTTGTTGTGTAATGGTTAAAGACTGTTGATGAAATTCAATCGCCCGTTGATATTTTCCCAGGGAAGAGTAAGCATTACCTAAACCCGTCAAAATATAAGATTCCTCTCTTCGAGCGCCGATTTGTTGTGTAATAGCTAAAGACTGTTGATAGAAATCAATTGCTTTTTGATATTCTCCCAGGTAAGAGTAAGCATTGCCTAAATTTAATAAAGAATTAGCTTCGCCAATGCGATCGCCGATTTGTTGTTTAATGGCTAAGGACTGTTGATGGAAATCAATTGCCCGTTGATACTCTCCCAGGGAATCGTAAGCAATGCCTAAACCCATTAAAGATGCAGCTTCCCCATTGCGATCGCCGATTTGTTGTTTAATGGCTAAAGACTGTTGATAGAAATTAATTGCCCGTTGATACTCTCCCAGGGAATAGTAAGCATTACCTAAACCCATTAAAGATGCAGCTTCACCATTGCGATCGCCGATTGGTTGTGCAATAGCTAAGGACTGTTGATGGAAATTAATTGCCCGTTGATACTCTCCCAGGGATTTGTAAGCATTACCTAAATTATTTAATGCCCAAGCATAGTTATAGCGATCTCCTTCCTGTAGACAAGCTTGCCATCCTTGAGTTAATGGTTCATATACTTCTACCAATACTGCATAATATCCCCGTAAATTTAAAAAATTCAAACAGACATCTAAAACATTATTAGCTAGAGTATATTTTCTTAATTCGCAGCGATGATAGACAGTTTCCAAGTATTCTCTGACATCTTCTAAAACTTGCCAATATTTTTCTTCTTTTAAATTAGTTTGATAATATTTGATAGCTTGCTCATGGGCATTAGTGAAGTCAATTGTTAACTTTTGAATATGTTTTCGGACTAAAGATTCAAATTGAAAATTGAGCTTTTCTGTCTTGATTAATAATGAGCGAGCGCATAATTCCTGTAGCTTTTTCTGAATTATTATTGGCTTTACTTCACGATCAACTAACATATAACTTGCTGCTTCGCGATTAAAAGGCACCCGATATACGCTTAAACCAATCATAAATTGAGTTTGTTCTAAACTTAACCTGTCTAGATGTTGTTGAATAATCCAAGATAAACGAGCATCTTGCTTATTACGGTGTAAGCCTTTTGCTTGTTCGCAGGTTAAATCAAACTTTTCTAAATCTAATTCTTCAATCTGACTTAATTGACTATCGTAATACTCTCTTAAAAATCCTGCTACTAATTTGAGGGTTAAAGGATGTCCATCCACATATTCGACAAAAGCCTTAAGTTCGTCTTCTGTTCCTTGTATAGCTAGTTTGTTTAATAAAGAGATTCCTTCCTCAAGCTTCATCCCACCCAAAGCATACCAATGTTGTAAACCTTGGAATAATTGAGGCTTATCTTGAGTAGTGATAACAAGAGTGCTATTTGTCCCTTGTTGTTTCCAGCGACTAAAAAACTGTTGATAATTTTCGTCTTGCCAATTTCTCTCTGTATCAAGCAGTGTTTCTAAATTATCCACTACTAATAGACAGCGACGCTGACTTAGTAGCTGAAGCAAGTTGTTGATTAACTGCGTAATATCAAGCGGGTAATTAACTTTTCCACCTAAAGCGATAATTATTTTCTCGGCAAAAACAGTAAAATCTGGCTTGAGGCTAACATCTGCCCAAAATTTGGCTTCAAAATTTAGAGAATGATAAAAATATGAGGCTAAAGTAGATTTTCCTACTCCACCCAAGCCTTGAATACCCAAGGTGTTTGCTTGAGTAATTCCTACCGTCGCAATCTGTGGATTATTTAACCATGCTTCGATGATCTCTATTTCTTCTGTTCTCTCAACCCAGTTTTCGAGATTTAGCGGCAGTGTATTTAAATTTGTTGAAGTGGTGACTGGAGAATTTGCCTGTTCAAGTTTATACTTGACTTCAACTATTTCATCTGGGGTTAGTTCTTTTTTGGATGAAGATGAGTACCTCCAAAATTCTGAGTTTGAGCTTCTGCTTTGCCAATGACAACAGCATTATCTTTGGCTTCAAATTCTTTCATTTCGATGGTGTCGCCACTATTTGCATTGGCTATTTCCTGACCTAATTTACTTATTGCTTCAGCAAATGCCCGATCTTTGTGCATTTCCACCTGTAGAAAAGCTTCCAGGGGTTTTAAATTTTCTGGAGTAGGGTTTTCTTCGAGTTCAACTATTTCCCCTTCTATAACAGACTGATTTTGCACCAGGCGATTTCTAATCATCTGCCATAAACGCTTTGCCCCTTCACTTGCAGCATCGCCAACAATTCCACCTAACGCCATATCCAGTAAACTGCCAGCAGCTAATAACTCTAAACTCATATCTGCATAATTCACATTGTATTTTCGGCAATTATCCAAATAATAGCAAAGATTAATTGCGGTATTGATTAGTAATTTAGTTGCTTTTCCATTTGAAAATTAATAAATTTTTCTCCCCGACGAAATACCTGTTGCTGTTTAATGACAACAAACCCTTGTCTAATAAAAAAAGGTTTAGCGGTAATACTTGCTTCAGTAAATAAGCGAGTTAGATTTAGTTCCTTTGCTTTCATTTCTATTGCTTGATAGATGTTGCTGCCAACTCCCTGACGTTGATAGCGATGATGAACATAAAAACAGTCAATATGACCATCAACTTTTAATTCACCAAAGCCCATAATTTTGTCATTTTCCACCGCAACATATGTAAACCTGCCTGAACATATTTCTGCCCAATTTCTAAAATAAATATTATCGGGCGACCATGCCTTAACTTGCTGTGGCGAATAATGTTGGACGTTAATTTTCCTCACAGTATGGTGAAATAATTCTGCAACTTGCGATTCATCCTGCGACTGAAATAATCTAATTTGCATTCTAGACAGCTTGAGCAAAAGACAATAAATTTATTCTCAAAGCTAAAAGCTAAAAACTAATAATTTGGAAGGTTGCTAATTCCCATCAGGCTTATAGAGACAAAGGAATAAAAAAGCCAGCCCCGACTCCCAAATCATTGTCTTCCCTTACCCGCAATTGATGCCAGGTAGAAGAACCCACTCGATTTGTTAAATATAATTCCAAATAAGGATCGCCATTATCAGCACTAGGCTTCATTCCCAATAAAGATAATGGTTGCCAGCGAACTCCTGCTGTCCAAGGAACTTTATCGACTAATTCTCCGTCAATAAAACTATTTCCTTCTCCAAAAAAGTTAGCACCCACTTCTCCAGTCAAGCTGACTTCCGAAGTTAAAGAAATTGCGCCACCAACATTAAAACCACCAATTTCTAATCCTTCCCTTTGGACGTAAGCAAAGATAGGCGTAACC
>JBCCDL010000725.1:0-3558 GCA_039030815.1 Cyanobacteria bacterium P01_A01_bin.83
AACAAAGGGACGCAAAGCAAAGCTTTGCCAGCCGCCTTGGCGGCACGAGAGCTTTCGCTCTCTAGTCCCTTCGGGACGATGGGGCGGTAGCCCCGTTGCGCGTATGCGCTGTCCCGCATGTGCGCGCTGCATCGCTTTTTAATGGGCAGTACCGACTTCCCCTAACCAACACCTGTAGGGTTGGCAAAAATTATCAGAATACATTAATTTCACAATAGATGTATTGCCCACCAATTACTAAAAATAAGTATTTTATTTTAGTTCACTCTGGGAAATGCTTGACAAGAAAGGTAATTCAGAATTGTCTATAATTGATAATTTACTTTCTATTGTCAATCACTCATCTTCAATAAATATTGAAATCCAGCTTGCTCAATATTGATCAATATTAATTAAATATTATCCGTTAAAACTGAGTTGTCTGATCAACCAAAGTTCAAATAGCTCATTAAGCAATTTTTGAACCATTGATTGATCTAATCGTGCTGGAATCACTTTTTCTAAGCGCACGATCATCTGCCATTTTCCATCAGAAACAGGATAAATTTGCTTTGGCTGGAACTGAGAAAGAACTTCGGCTAAGACTGAAGGGAGATTTCCCAGTTCGATAGGACCGACAAAACCACCAACTAAAGATTCTGAACCTTGAGAATACTGTTGAGCTAATTCTACAAAAGATTGCTCATTTGCTTGCAGCCGAAAATAAAGTTCTTGAGCTAGCTCTAGTTTTGAAGTCCGAATTAAGGAGAAAACAACTTGATCTAACTGCTTTTTACGATGAATAAAATAGGCTCCCAATTTATCACCCCAGGTCATTTGTTTAAACTTTTGGATTTTAAACTGGCGAACAGCTATTTTTTTGATTTGCTCCCAATTCATACCATACTTTTTGAGCCATAAATCGCGTTCTGAATCTGAATTTATACCTTGTTGTTGATAAAACTGCTGGACAATTTCTGCCTTTTCACTAGGGGTAAAGCTAATAGATTGAATAGCTTGATCAATCAAAACTTCTCTCTTAAATTTAGCCAGCATTTGATAGTCTGACAACAGCGGAATAATCTCTTCAGGCGTAATCGTTTGCTGGGCAACTTGGATTGTAGTCATACTTAAAAATCACCTTAATAAGGGTTATCCTGGTGCTGTAAATCTTGAGCTTTTAAGGATACCCTTATTTTTGACAATAGATTGGAAAAATTTTAGTTCTATTGCAATATGAAACTGCTTAAGCAAGGTTCAATATTAAATAAACTCAAGCTCACCATTACTATTGAAAACAAAACCACTCACAGCCTCAGCCATTGAACTATCATTGAAAGTCATGAAACCACCTTCTCCAAAAGTTAAATCAACGTCCTGACTGCTAGAGCTACTAGAAGAATCACCTTCGCCAGTAACATTAAAGTTGCTAGCAGCCTGAATTGCCACATCATCGATTGCCAAAGCGGAATTGACAATTGCATCACCAACATCAATAACACCGAAGCCGATAGTATAGGTTCCAGCCGTGTTAACCCTAAAGGTTAAAGTTTGAGTATCGGTTTGTTCTTCAAACTCATCCACTCTAGAGGCATCTACAAAATTAGCTCCAGTATCTGCCAATTCAAAAGTAAAACCACCAAAGTTTAAAAATGCCGTATCGTTGAAGGTGTCATCAGGTGTGTTTTCATTGGTTAAAAAGTTCCAATCGAAGCTGACCACATCTCCTGCTTCGAGAGATAAATTTTGTTTGATTGCCGAACCTTCAAACGCATCACTAGCAACCAGGTCATCAAAAGCACCAGATGCTAAATCTAAAAATTCTTCCAGGTCTGTATCTACTACTGAACCCCCTGCATCACTATCGCCATTAGTAATCAAAGCTTGATGAGTACCATCGGGTAGAAAAATTCCCAGATCCTCGGTTTCGATACTGGTATCACCAATAGTGTTCCAACCCTGAAAATCTCCTGTTTCAAAACTACCGTTTTCAACGCTACCTACAGCTAGAGTAAAAACAGTAGGAGTGCTAGAATCTCCACGAATTTGATCATCCATCTTGGATAACTCTCCTGTTTATTGTTCTATAAACTTATCTGCAAAGCTCAAGATAATATCCAGGTTATATCAGAAAAAACTAATAGCAGTTGATTGAATTGCGCTGCCAATAATCTAATTGAAAACGTTTTGCGATATCAGATATTATTAATCTTAATTCCACAATTACCATTATAAAGCTATTAAACGATCCTTCTTGATTTTATCTAATTAGACTGCAAATGATATAAAACCACACTTAACAAGAGACATGAGCGCTATATTTCCAATACTATAAGCTTAGGGAAAATAGTTTCACGTCAAAAGTTTTAGAATCACTATTAACAAAATCAAATAATATTGCTATTGTTAATATACGGCTTTATAGTAACCTCTTATCTTGAGATATTACTATCTAATAGTATAGAACTTCTGACAATTAATAGTTAAAAAAAAACTACAAAACTTCATCTAAAAGTAAAAGCAATTACTTCCCATTTGAGGATTTAGACTATTTACACGGAACAATATTGCCTTCAGGGTGCCTAGTACCGCTTTGCTTAAGTAGGGAGTTCGGGCGGTCAACATTTGGAGGTTTCCTCCAAATTACGCCCTCAGAAGTAGGAAGTAACAAAGGCGCAAAGCTTCAACCCATGTAGTCAAATACAGTCAAGGTTTTAACTGAAATAAATGGTTACTCAATTTACGCCCACGTCTACTAGTACTAAGCTGTCATGCATTTGATTTGCTTGTTTTGGCTGTCCCGCATGTCGGGGAGACAGTTTAACGATGTTTTTCCTGATTGAATAATATGCATCTTTCTATGACGAACAGCTTAAGTAGCTCCACCTAAAAAAACGCAAAACAAATATTGTTCTGTAATCTAAATACGAATGAAGTGCATAGTAATATGTAGGTTTAATCAGAAATAATCAATAATGAATGAGTATGTACCAACACATGGCTGAAAATAATATTTTGTTACTCTTTTAGAGGCTATTAAAATAATCAATGTCGAAAAAAATAGCAAATCTTGTTTAGAAAAGAATTCAATTAATAATAAGAGAATATTTTATCGTTGTTTTATGAACCAGCGTCCCAGATTGTCTATTACTGACTGTTTTAACATAGGGGGGATGAGACTACGCTACAGTTATGCGATCGCCATTATTTCCTGCTGCATTTGTTTACTATTTAGACCAGTAGTTGCTCCTGTAATTGCCAATCCAGACTGGGTAATTGAGAGTGACAAGTCAGCCGAACTTTTGACGAAAGCGATCACTGCTAAGAGTTGTCAGCCAAAATTTGCTAACAGTGATTTGCTAGAAATTAACGCCAGCTTTAGGACATGCAGACAGGAGAAGATATCTAAAGAGGTGCAACGTATAGAAAAAGAGCTGACTCAAACTAAAAATAGCGACCTGAGGGTAGATTTAGAAATTTTGCTAAAAGTAGGACGACAAAGTCTGCGTTCCTACAAGCTTGATGAAAAATATCGCCTACCCTATGTTAATCTGAGTCAAGCTATCCTCTACGACCTTA
>JBCCDL010000726.1:0-3554 GCA_039030815.1 Cyanobacteria bacterium P01_A01_bin.83
CCAGATAAAGTTCAGCAGCCTTACGTGCGTCAGCTTGAGCAGCCGTATAATCCCCTAGGTAATGGTGCGCTATGAAGCGGGAATGATAATCATCGGGGGATTTAGAACCTGTTCCAATTACTAAATCAAAATCAGCGATCGCTTTTTGATATTCTTTGAGTTCGAGGCGTACTTTACCGCGCCAATAATAAGAGTTATCGGTTTTGTAGCCCATGGCAATAGATTTAGTGTAGTCAGACTCTGCTGCCAGGAAGTTACCCAATTCTTTATTTACAAAACCTCTTTGATGATATGCCCAGCCAAAATTTGCGTTAAGAGCGATCGCCTGGTTAAAATCAGCCAAAGCTTGTTGGTCGTAACCCGCGCTATAGTTCGCTCGTCCACGATTAAAATACCAGCCAGGAACATTGGGTGTTAATTCAATAGCACGGGTGTAATCGGCGATCGCCAGCTCGTATTCTGACTGTGCAAAATAAGCCCAGCCACGGTTTGTATAGGCTTGGGCATCATCAGGAGCGAGTTTAATCGCTTCTGTGGCGTCAGCTACAGCACCTAAATTGTCCTCAAGATCCGAACGTAATAAACTTCTAGTTTTATAAGCATTCCTCAAAGTCAGCGGCGGGGAAAGATCGTCAGGATAAAGTTTGATCGCCTTAGTATAGTCTGCTAATGCGCCGTGAATATTATCGTCTAGTGTATTTCTAAATTTACCTCGATTAAAATAAGCTCTGGCATAACCAGGAAATACTTTAAGAGCCTGCTCAGTAAGTTCTAAAGCTGCTAGAAGGTCACCATCTTGACTTTTCTTATATCCCAAATCCGCTAGCTCTTTTGCCTGGTTTAATTGCTCTGGACTGAAATTGGCTGAGTTATACCTAGGTGAATTAGGCTCAAAATTAGATTTCTCTAAAGTCATTAAATCTAAAGGTTTTTGGGCATTACTACTTTGTTGACAACCAGAAAGCGAGACGGAAGCAACTAACAAGCAAATTAAATAAAGTATATGGCGATTATTTTTATGCAACATATATGTATGTCAAGAATATTTGCCCTTTCTAACCTGACATTGGCTAAGTATAATGACTGCGATCTCGATCTTGACTGAACATACTTAATATTTAAAGGGATGAGGTGTGAGGGATAAAGTATGAGTTAAGGTCAAGAATTAAAAATTAATCATTATTTTTCTGCTTCTTCTCTTCTGGGATATGGCTTATAATTCATAAGTAATGTTGCTTGCTCGGGATCTAAGTAACAACTAAAAGCTGATGGCTAACAAGAGAAACAATTCCCCCGAAATCGACATTTAACAACCAGCAACGATCTCAAAATAAGCTTTGGATTATGGACAATTCACAAAACCGGATCATTATTTTCGACACCACCTTGAGAGATGGAGAACAGTCTCCTGGCGCTACCCTTAACGTTGAAGAAAAGCTGGAAATTGCTCATTCTCTATCTAGACTGGGAGTTGATATTATTGAGGCAGGTTTTGCTTTTGCTAGTCCTGGAGATTTTGAAGCGGTACAAAAAATAGCGGCTGAAGTTGGTACCGAGAACGGTCCAGTTATTTGTAGTTTGGCAAGGGCAATCAAGGCAGACATTAAGGCTGCTGCTGAGGCTTTAGCCCCTGCTGCTAAGGGAAGAATCCATACTTTTATTTCTACTTCTGATATTCACCTGGAGTATCAGTTGAAAAAATCTCGTGCCGAAGTCTTGGATATTGCTCAGTCAATGGTGGCTTACGCTAAGTCTTTTATGGATGATGTTGAGTTCTCGCCGATGGACGCAGTAAGGACAGACCCAGAGTATCTATATCAAGTATTGGAAGCAGCGATCGCCGCTGGCGCAACTACAATTAATATTCCTGATACGGTAGGCTATACTACCCCCAGCGAATTTGGCGCGTTAATTAAAGGCATTTGCAATCATGTGCCCAATATTGATCGGGCTGTGGTTTCAGTGCATGGTCATAACGACCTTGGTTTGGCGGTCGCTAATTTCCTCGAAGCAATCAAAAATGGTGCCAGACAGTTGGAATGTACTATCAACGGCATCGGTGAACGGGCAGGCAACGCTGCACTGGAAGAATTGGTGATGGCTCTTCATGTCCGTCGTCAGTATTTTAATCCCTTCCTCGGTAGACCGACGGAATCTACGGAACCTTTAACTAATATTGATACTCATCAGATTTATAAAACTTCTCGTTTGGTTTCTAACCGTACTGGAGTGATGATACAGCCGAACAAAGCCATTGTCGGTGCCAATGCTTTTGCCCACGAATCAGGCATTCATCAGGATGGAGTATTAAAAAACAAGCTCACCTACGAAATTATGGATGCTCAGTCCATTGGCTTAAATGATAATCAGCAAATTGTTTTGGGTAAACACTCAGGGCGTAATGCTTTCCGTACACGTTTAGCTGAATTGGGTTTTGAGCTTTCAGAAACCGACCTCAATAAAGCTTTTGTGCGGTTTAAAGAAGTTGCCGATAAAAAGAAAGAAATTAGCGACTGGGATATTGAAGCCATTGTCAGTGATGAGATTAGACAACCGCCTGAGCTATTTAGGTTAGAGTTAGTACAAATATCCTGTGGCGATCGCGCTCGTCCTACTGCTACCGTAACGGTGCGTACTCCTGATGGCGAAGAGTTAACCGACGCTGCCATTGGCACAGGGCCAGTGGATGCCATTTATAAAGCAATTAATCGTGTAACTAATATTCCTAACGAACTGATTGAATTTTCCGTTCAGTCAGTTACAGCAGGGATTGATGCTATTGGGGAAGTGACAATTCGCATTCGCCATCAAGATCGAGTCTACTCTGGTCGTGCGGCGAATACTGATATTATTGTGGCTTCTGCTAGAGCTTATCTCAAAGCCTTGAATCGTCTTTATGCAGCCTTGCAAGAAGCGGATCAAGTTGCTTCTCAGGTAGCGATTTAGTTGAATTTTGGGATAGGTGCGATTACGCTCTGCGTACTCCTCTAAGCTGATCGCATTGCTCATTTGGTTTTTACGAAGTCAATGCAAGCCCCGTCCTTTTAAGGCGGGGTTCGTTATTGATCGCTATTTAGTTGAATGTAATCTAAAACATAGGTCTGGACGGACTCTCTCGGCACATAGCTTGAGACATATAGTCGTTTTAATTAATTTTTGAGTACGTTAGTATATGCCGAACCCACTTACGCCTTTATTATGCACGAGGGACTGGGGACTGAAATCTATCAGACTCAATTCTTATTTAAAATAACGGCGTTGCTGGATCTAGGTATGATTTTTTAGTTTTGATGACTAAGCAAATTAATTTAAAAGCTAAAAGCGGCGGTCTGCGCGTATGCGCAGCTCCCGCATGTGCGCGCTCGTTCGCTAAATCAGCAACGCCAAAATAACTATATGGTTAAAGTACAAAATTAAACTATAGTCATGTCTTTATAGAAACCATATGAACTGAATAACTTGAAATTCAGATAAACTTATCCCAGTCCCTAATCCCTAATCCCTAATCCCCCGAACTAACAAAGGGCTGGTTCCCCATGTACTTAGAGGATACG
>JBCCDL010000727.1:0-3550 GCA_039030815.1 Cyanobacteria bacterium P01_A01_bin.83
AAAATAGTCCTCGTTCTCATCCTAATATTAAGCCATTAAAAGGTTCTTATGCTGGCTATTATCGCTACAGAGTGGGAGATTATCGAGTTGTCTATTCAATTGAAGATGAATTAGTCGTAGTTAATGTGATTCTCATTGCTCATTGTAGTAGGGTTGACGAGTGATTTGAGAATTTTTTTATTTTTGATAATAGTAAAAGCTTAATTGCGATCACTCACAATGTTTATCTATTTATACAGTAGTTATAATTTTTATCCAATTAATAATGTATAAAACTGGGTATTTTAAGTTTGTCAGTTTATTGCTTTCACCAATACAAAATCATGGCTGTTTTTGTCCATTTATTCGATGCAAAAAATAAAAACTCTATTCTGCGTAACGGTATTCGACCTGGAAAAATAAGCAACCGCAGAATTAAGGGCGTTTATGCAACGCCACAATCAGCGAATTATGAACTTACTCATCAGTGGATGAGGGAATTAAAACGTTTTGATAGACGAGTTACTCAAGCAGTAAGATTTAGAATCTCTGATTCAGAGACAGTGCATATCGGCAAATACAACGAACCTCATATATTGGTTGCTGCATCCAAAGCAATTGAAATTTTTATGAACCACTCGGATGGTTTAGGTTTGGAGATAATTATTCCTCGCGTTATTAAGCAGAAAGAAATTATAAGTATTTATCAACCACCGAAAACAGTAGGATGGCGATATTATCCTAATGCTCATGGTAATAAGCCTTGTGGCTGCGAATATTGTCAATTAGGACAGCCGTATAGCCGTACAATCAAACAACGCTATAAAATGACTGATCCCTAGCTGACTTTGAAAAATTGATTATTCATCCTAATAATCGTTCGTGTTCGTATCAAATCTGAACTTTATTTTTGAGATTTAGTCTTGCTAAACATAAACCACCACAGTTCCGCACCGATTAAACCCAAGCCACCTAATGCTACGGCAAGCTTTAACCCGATAGGCTGTTCTATCCTTTGAAACTGGCTGGTATGTTTCTCCGTCGAAGCGGGCATTTCTGCCAAGGTAATATTGGGAATTAGAGCTAGGAAAAACCCCAATCCTGCCAAACTGCCAATCATTTTATTTTTATCAAACATTACTAATTTTTG
The DNA here is from genome assembly GCA_039030815.1 of Cyanobacteria bacterium P01_A01_bin.83. GTDB lineage: Bacteria > Cyanobacteriota > Cyanobacteriia > Cyanobacteriales > Xenococcaceae > Waterburya. Next base: position 1,130 of record JBCCDL010000727.1, read on the forward strand.
CTTCTAAATTAATTAAAGAGTTGTGTTTGCTCTTTACAACTTCATTTTCTGTATTTTCTTTGCGTCTTTGCGTCTTTGCGCGAGATAAAATCATTTCTCTAAAGGCGACTTATTATAAGAACGCACTCCTGACGGACTAAAATTTCTTAATCTCAACGCATTAGTTATCACCGAAACCGAACTAAATGCCATTGCTATCCCGCCAATAATCGGATTGAGCAACCAACCAAAGAAGGGAAACAAGATACCTGCTGCAATGGGAATACCCAGGACGTTATAAATGAAGGCAAAGAACAGATTTTGACGGATATTGTTAATCGTCGCTTTACTCAATTGAATCGCTGTGACAATACCCTGTAACTCTCCTGAAATTAAGGTGATATCGCTAGCTGCGATCGCCACATCCGTTCCCGTACCGATGGCAATGCCCACATCTGCTTGAGCTAAGGCAGGAGCATCATTGATCCCGTCTCCCACCATTGCCACAATCTTGCCTTCTTGCTGTAGTTCCCTAACTTTAGCTGCTTTTTGGTCGGGGCGTACTTCGGCTTCTACTCTAACTATACCTACCTGACGGGCGATCGCTTCGGCAGTTTTCTGATTGTCCCCCGTCAGCATTACTACTTCTAACCCTAATTTACGTAATGCTCTAACTGCTGCATTAGAAGAAGGTTTAACCGCATCGGCAATGCCTATAATACCCTCTAGTTCGCCATCTACGGCAATCAATACGACGGTTTTAGCTTCTGTTTCCCAAATATCCTTTTGCTGCTGTAGAGTATTAGTTTTTATACCCAGTTCGTTCATCCAGCGTTGAGTACCGATTTGGATTAGGCGACCTGAGACTACGCCCTGTACCCCACTACCAGCTACTGCTTCAAAGTCATAAGCCTCTGCTATTTCTATATTTTGCGACTCGGCGTATCTAACAACTGCTTCTGCTAGAGGATGTTCGGAATTACGTTCTACTGCTGCACAGTAACGTAATAACTTTAGTTCTGCATTGTCGCTAATACCTCTAACAGCTTGATAATCAGTTACAGTAGGTTTTCCTTGAGTAATCGTACCAGTTTTATCTAAGACAATAGTTTGTAATTTATGCGCCAGTTCTAAACTTTCCGCACCTTTAATCAGAATCCCGTTTTCCGCACCTTGCCCCGTACCTACCATGACAGAAGTGGGAGTAGCCAAACCCAAAGCACAGGGGCAGGCAATAATTAACACGCCCACAGTAGTAATCATTGCCAGAGAGACATTGCCCATAATTACAAACCACAGGACAAAAGTGGTAATAGCGATCGCAATTACAGCAGGAACAAACCAACCTGTAACCTTATCGGCTAATCTTTGAATAGGTGCTTTTGAACCTTGGGCATCTCGAACTAATTTAACTATCTGTGCCAATACCGTATCCGCACCGACTCTGGTAGCCCGAAATTTAAAACTACCTGTTTTATTGATAGTTGCGCCAATCACTTCATCTCCTGGCTGTTTTTTAACGGGGATACTTTCTCCCGTTACCATTGCTTCATCGATAGTGGAACTACCGCTAATCATTTCTCCGTCAACGGGAATCTTTTCACCAGGGCGAACTAAAATAATGTCATCAATCTGTACCTCGCTGATGGGTACATCCATTTCTCGACCGTTGCGAATTACCCTGGCATCCCTAGCTTGTAACCCCATCAGTTGCCGAATTGCGTCTGAGGTTTGTCCCTTTGCCCGATTCTCAAACCATTCCCCTAGTAAAATCATCGTCACCACTACGGCTGCGATTTCGTAGTAAACTTCTGGCATTAAGCCTTGGTTGAGAAAGAAATTGGGAAAAACAGTGGCAAATACCGAATAAAAAAAGGCTGCACTCGTACCCAAAGCAATTAAAGTATCCATCGTGGCAGCATGACGCTTAAAGGCTTTCCAAGCATGGATATAAAAGCCATAACCACACCAAAACTGTACGGGAATGGTGAGAATTAATTGTAACCAAGAGTTATGCAACCATGCAGGAATAAAAGGTATTTCTAGTCCTGTCATCATTGGTAGAGAACCAATAACTAAGATCAGGCTAATGATTCCACCCACAATTACTTTACGTAGTAAATCCTTTGATTCTGCTATTCTTGCTGCTTTTTCCTCGTCATCTTCTCCAGTAATCATCTCCTGTTCTTGCAGAGAATATGACGAGTAACCAGCCGACTCTACTGCATCTTGAATATCTGCAATGCTGGTGCAACGGGGATTGTATTCAATCGCAGCCTGTTCTGCACCGAAGTTAACGTCACATTGTACTACTCCTGGGACACTGTTAATAGCTGACTCGATGCTGCTAGCGCAGGAAGCACAACTCATTCCCCTCAGTTTGAGATTGATTTTTTCGGTTTTGGTTGTCGTGTTCATAATTGGTACGGGAGAAGAGTTTAT
>JBCCDL010000728.1:0-3538 GCA_039030815.1 Cyanobacteria bacterium P01_A01_bin.83
AGAATGCCTGTAATGAACGGTTATGAGGCAACAGAAAAAATCAAATCTTATTCCCAATCCTTATATACGCCGATTGTGGCACTTAGTGCTAGCACTCTAGAAGAAGAAAAGTTACGATTTAAAGCAGCGGGATGTGATGATTTTGTCGGGAAACCCTTTTCAGAAAAAATTATTTTTGACAAAATTGCTCAACATTTGGGAATACGCTACATTTACGAATCAATTCCTCCCTTAACCACTAGCAACTTTAAATTGACGGCGGATAGTTTAAATGTCATGTCTAACCAGTGGTTAAATCAGGTAGAACAGGCTGCAATAGTACTGGATCAAGATTTACTGACTCAACTATTACAGACAATTCCCCCAGAACATACTGATTTGCAAAATGTTCTTCAAAAGCATGTTAACAACTTTGATTTCGATAACATTCTTAGTTTAGTGAGAAATAGTAAAAGCAATTGATTAGTAAAAAAGTACTCCTTATTAACAGGATTGTGAGCTATTCAATTTGTCAAGATAGTCCATCCTCACTCAAATAGAAAAAATGACCATCTCTATTTCAGACAAGGAAATTATTATCTTAGTGGTTGATGATGTTGCTGATAATTTACAGATTTTGGCGACTACTTTAAGGAAGCAAGGATATCAGGTACGCTGTGCCAAAAATGGTTCTACCGCAGTACGGGGTGCAAAGACAATTCTTCCCGACCTAATTTTGTTAGATATTAAAATGCCCGATCTTGACGGTTATCAAGTTTGTCAAAAACTAAAAGCCAACGAGCAAACCCGCGATATCCCGATCATTTTTCTCAGTGCTTTAGATGACGTTTTAGATAAAGTTAAAGCCTTTGAAGTGGGAGGAGTAGACTATATTAGTAAACCGATTCAGGTCAAGGAAGTCTTAGCTCGGGTTAAAAACCAAATTTCTCTGCAATTAGCCAATGCGAAGATAATTGAATTAAATCAGGATCTTGAACAAAGGGTTTATCAACGCACTCTGGAACTAAAAACTGCGATTCAAAAACTGCAACAAGAAATTAATGAGCGCCAGCGAGTACAACAGCAGTTAATCCATGATGCTCTGCATGATAGCTTAACAGGATTACCAAATCGAGCTTTGTTAGTCGAAAGGATTGAATTTACTATCGCTCATACTAAAAGAAATCCTGGCTATAAATATGGACTATTATTTATTGACCTTGATCGCTTTAAAATTATTAATGATAGTTTGGGGCATTTGATTGGCGATAAATTACTAATTGCCGTCTCGAAGCTACTCCAAAGGTGTGTTAGGGAAAACGACATTGTCGCTCGATTAGGAGGAGACGAATTTGTCATTTTGTTAGACGGTATCCAAAGTCTTCAGGATGCAATTTTGATTGGCGATCGCATTCAGCAAAAATTGCGATCGCCATTTGAACTAGAGGGTCATAGTATTTTTACTAGTGCCAGTATAGGTATTGTGTTTAGCTTAATAGAATATAGCAATGCGGCTGATTTGCTGCGTGATGCTGATATTGCAATGTATCGTGCCAAGGATAGTGGCAAGGCACGTTACAAAGTCTTTGACCAGACAATGTACGATGAAACCTTGAGAGTAGTTGAATTAGAAAATAATTTGCGTCTTGCTCTGGAACGGGACGAGTTTGTAATGCACTACCAACCAATTATGTCTATAGATAACAATAGCTTGGTTGGTTTTGAAGCCTTAATTCGCTGGCAACATCCTGAAAGAGGTTTTATTTCTCCCGTGGAATTTATTCCCATCGCCGAAGATACAGGATTGATCTTAGACATTGGTGAATGGTTACTCAAAGAAGCTTGTCAACAACTGCAAACATGGCGACAACGATTTGCCTTCTTACCTCAGATAAGCTCTTTGAAAATGAGTATCAATATAGCTAGTCAACAGTTACAAGAACCTGATTTTATCACCAAGTTAGATCGAATTCTCTTAGAAACTGGGTTGAATGGTAATTCTTTGAAGCTAGAGATCACTGAAAGTACCTTAATCGAACCAGAAGGAAATGTACAAGATACCTTAAGACAAATTAGAAACAGAAATATTGATCTGAGTATTGATGATTTTGGGACAGGTTATTCTTCTTTAAGTTATTTACGCCGTTTTCCTATAGATAATTTGAAAATAGACCGTTCTTTTATTGAGCAAATGAATTCAGACTCAGAAAATTTTGAGATTGTTCGCTTAATTATTACCTTGGCAAAAACTCTAGGAATGGATACTATTTCTGAGGGGGTAGAAACAATTCAGCAACTAAATCAATTGAAAGCTTTAGGGTGTGAGTTTGCTCAAGGATATTTGTTTTCCAAACCCTTAGCTCCTCAAGCAGTTGAGTCAATGCTAGCCGAGTATCCTCAGTTTTAAATGCATTAGTTGTTAAGTTTATTCTATAAAATTACTACAATTTAGTTTCGGTTACGCAAAACTTGCAAGAGCTTGTTAAACTCAGTAGGCAAAGGTGCGATCGCTGTAATTAATTCTTCTGAGATGGGATGTTTGAGAGATAGTTGTCTGGCGTGAAGTGCTTGACCAGATAAATTGACTTTTAAAGAGCGATTTGAACTATATATAGGATCGCCCAGCAAAGGATGTCCCTGATGGGTGCAATGAACTCTAATTTGATGAGTTCTGCCTGTCTCTAACACAAACTTTACTAAGCTATAGTTACCCAATCTTTCCAGAGTTTGCCAATGGGTAACAGCTTCTCGTCCTCCCTGTTCTACAGGAATCACTGCCATCTTTTTACGGTCTTTTTTGTGACGACCAACAGGCAAGTCAATTGTGCCTGCTTCTGTACTAAAAGAGCCATAAATTATCCCCCAATACTCCCTTCTAGCAGTTTTAGCTTTAATCTGACCTTGGAGATGCTGGTGAGCGCGATCGCTTTTTGCTACGACAATCGCCCCCGTAGTGTCTTTGTCAATGCGGTGGACAATGCCAGGACGTTCAACACCACCGATGCCTGCCAAGGTATCGCAATGATGTAATAATGCATGAACCAGAGTTCCTGTATAGTGTCCTGGTGCGGGATGCACTACCATTCGGGCTGGTTTATTAATGATGATTAGATGCTCATCTTCATAGAGAATATCAAGAGGGATATTTTCAGGGGTTAAATCCAACTTTTCTGGTTCAGGAATAGCTAGATCAAGACTGTCACCCAGAACAACTTTAGTTTTCTTGCTGCTGCATACCTGATCGTTAATTCGTACATGACCATTTTCAATCAGCTTTTGAATGCGCGATCGAGAAATATTTGGCAGATTTTCTGATAGCCAACGGTCTAACCGTTCACTGTTTTGAGTTACCTGTAATGTAATCTTTTGAATAACGACTCCCACAAATTATCTTGCAACTACATTTTCATTTTAAAATGATAGATGCGAAACAGAGAGTCACGGTTATTTTAATTCAACTAGATTGAGCCAAAAGCATCGTGCGATTTCTGATAATGTCTTCAGGACGCATCTGTAAGTGCGATCGCCTGCTATATTATTTTCTTGAGTTTGAGTAATA
>JBCCDL010000729.1:0-3537 GCA_039030815.1 Cyanobacteria bacterium P01_A01_bin.83
AGGGAAATTGCCAAACCACAAGCAGAAACCAGAGAGATCGCCATTGCCATACCCGCACCAGGATCGCTACCGAAAATATCGCCAACCAATCGAGTTAGAATATTGTCGGTTTGCATTGCTGGTTCAAAATAATTATCTACCAACACACCTGCCATCGCAGCACCTAAAGGTGTCGCTAGACCTGCAATTAAATCCCGTGCAGCAAAAACTCGTCCTTGAATCTCTGGAGATACTTGCGACATCCAAATGCCTTGATTTGAACTATTAGGGAAGGGAGAACAAAAACCGCTAATAATTGCAGCCAAAGACTTTAAAAACATAGTTTGTGTCACTGATAGTAAAATCAAACCTCCCTTCCACACAGCATTACCAAATAAAAGACCATTAATACGTCGTTTCGGTATATTCCAAATGCTCATAGTTGTAGCACCTAAGACACCACCAAGACCAAAAGTAGTTAACAGCCTACCCCACACTGTCGGATCGTTATTACTGCGAGCTAAGATCATTGCTGGTAAAATGGCAAAATTGAAGCTATCAATGAAGTTAGTTATTAATAAAAATCCCAAGATAGCCAACAAACGGCGATGTTTCAGGAGATAACGCCAGCCAAAACTTAATTCTCGTTTGATGTTAGTAATATTTTGTCGATCCACTTCATCGCGATTGGGTTGTGGAATAGCGACTATAGAGAGGGTTGCGATCGCAATTAAAAAGGTAACCAGATCAATAATTAGAATTCCTTTTAAACCAATTAAAGGGTATAAACTCCCAGCCAAAGCAGGAGCGAGAATAAATGCCCCTGACATTTGAAGCGAATTGAGTGCTGTTGCCCGATTGTATTGCTGTGGGGAAACTAGTAGGGATAGAGAAGCAGAGTAGGCTAATCCCTGGATAAAGCCAAATAAACTATTAACGGCTGCGGTGCAGTATAAATGCCAAATTTCGAGGCTGTTGTTCAAAAAGAAAAAAAGCAGAACAATCGTAGAAACTCCCGCTACCAAATCGCCGATAATCATTAACAGTTTGCGACTATAGCGATCTACTAACACCCCAGCAAATAACGACGCTATTACTCTAGGAGTCTGGACGAAAAATAAGATTAAGGATAGAGGAGTAGCTTGTCCTGTAACTTGCCAAGCCCAAATAGTGATAGCAAAATTAGTCATTTCCGAGCCAAGTAAGGAGGCTAGTTGACCAATCCAAATTAGAATAAATTTCCGCACTGAGTTAGAAATGGTTAAGTGAGCAGAAAAGCTATTTTTGTTGCGGCGATAGTAATTGTTGTTCGAGTTCTTCCAAATAAAGCTTTATGCCAATTGTACCTGGTAATCCCAGGCACAGATAGGCGGCAATGAAATAAACTCGTCCTGCTTTACTCGCATCTAGAGATTGGGCGATCGCTTTAAAATTATTCTCTAGTGTTAACTAATTTATTAATAAACCTCGTCTATATAGAAAACTGTAGTTTTCAAATCGGAGATAAAGTGAGTTGAACAACGAGATATAATTCTTACTTGCTACTCGCTACTCGATACTCGCTACTCGATACTCGCTACTTAAGAACAGTTAACTTTAAAACTCTTGGTTTCAAACTAGATAAAGTAAAGCGCTCAAGAGCGATGGTTTTACTTATTCGCTAATAAAATACTTTTGTCCTTCATAATAGACAAGATTTTGAATTAACGCTCAATTGTGAAAGGAAACATTTTAGGCTCTCGTTATAAAGTTCTCAAAGACATTGCTAAAGGTGGATTTGGCAAGACTTATTTAGCAGAGGATACTCAGCTTCCAGGTAAAGATTTGTGTGTGGTGAAAGAACTGGCTCCCACTATTGAAAAACCTGATGTTTTGCCAATTGCTAGACGCTTATTCAAAGCTGAAGCCGTTGCTTTACATAATTTGGGTCATCATCAACAGATACCTGAGCTATTAGCTTATTTTGAAGAAGCAGAAAAGTTCTATTTGGTACAGCAATACATAGCAGGTCAAACTTTAGAAACAGAGCTAAATTCTGAACATGTGTGGTCAGAAGCTAGAATTATTGAGCTATTAATAGATGTTCTCCAAATTTTAGATTTTATTCACTCTCAAGGAGTAATTCACCGCGATCTAAAACCTGCTAATTTGATCCGTCGTCAATGCGATCGCAAGTTGGTTTTGGTGGATTTTGGTACGGTCAAAAATATGCTCCAGGGACAGGCTAATCTTGGTCAATTGACTATACCTGTAGGTACAAAAGGTTATATGCCTACTGAACAAGCTCGTGGAAAACCTCAAGCGACCAGTGACTTGTATGCTTTGGGCATCATTGCTATTCAAGCTTTAACTAGAATTGAGCCTTTGTCATTAGAGGAGGATAATCAGGGAGAACTTCAATGGTCACATCTGATTCAGGTAAGTCCCCAGTTGGCTCAGATTCTTACAACCATGACCCGATATAATTTTACTGATCGCTATCAATCGGCAGCAGAGGCTTTACAGGCTCTCGATGCCCTCACAGATTTTAACTTAACTAAGTCTAAACTAGATACGGCGATCGCTCCAGTAGCTGATAATCTGACCAGTAATGCGGCTCAAACTATTACCTTTCCTCAACTTGAGCAGCGCAATCGTTCTTTCTCGTTGATATCTGCCAGTAAGGTTAGTTCAACCAGCGTAAATCAGAATCTAGTTGCGGTAGATCAGCAATCAGCAGCAATTAAGCTTGATCTTCCCTCACCGATTACAACTTCATCAGAATCAAAAAATAATAAAGTCAGGTCTATTACTGGTTTAGCGATTGCTTTGGCAATAGTTATCTTTGGTGCCATCTACTGGTTAATCCAGCAAAATAGCCCCAAATCACCGTTGGAAAATTTGCAATCTCCCCCAGAATCAACTCCCCAAACTCCAAGATTAGATCAAGGAGAAGGTTTCCGCGACAATCTTTAGATAAAGCAAGCGCAACAACTATTTTTGCTAATTATTGACGAAGTCAGAGGAACACATGCGGGCAAGCCCTTTGTCGTGCTTTCAGCGCGGGGTCTCTCTGACTTTTTCTGCCTTTAGATTCTCTTTACGGATTTGCTCTAAGTCTATTTTCTATAATGAATTGGTGAATAACGGTATGGTTTTCAGGCGTTACCTTTTTTGATCGATCAACTATAAATAATAAAGTTAATTCATGGGTACCAATCAAGATTTACCACTTTGGGTTCAAGATAGAGAAGAAGTTCTCAAGCATGATGAAAGTGTAGAATGGCGTGATGGTAAACGCCCCGACTATACTTTTACCAACGAACACATGGCAAAGGAAAAGAAGTATCACTATACTGAAGGCTCTTTAGAAGCGATCGCCTATAATTTGGTCAGAACTTTTGAGATGGAGGCATCCTTTAAAACTAATCCTCAACAATGGATCTCGGTGGTTGTGGATAAGTTTCGGATGAGTAGCAATGGCGGAAAAGCATACACGGCACAAGAAGTAGTTGATTCAGGTACCTACAATCTGTTTTTAGAGGATTCAGAACACTATCGTGCTTCAGAAGAAACTTA
>JBCCDL010000730.1:0-3533 GCA_039030815.1 Cyanobacteria bacterium P01_A01_bin.83
CACTACGTCTGCCACTTCTAGCTCTTGTAATGTTTTATCTTCTTCTGTAGTTAAAGTTATTTTTAATGCTGCTGGCATTTTTAAATTATCAAACTGGATTTCCCTTGGTTTATTTTACGTTTAATTAGGTGGAGCTACTTAAGATGAATAATGAGCTGCCTTCTGTAGGTAGAATTACGAGAAACGAAAAGAACTTTTGAACTAATGATTCATCATATTTCTATCCCTGCTAAGAATCCAGTTCACGTTGCCGAGGTTTTGGCAGAACTATTTAATGGCTATTGTGCCCCTTTTTCATCTCATCCAGGAAGCTATGTAGCATTTGCCGCTGATCAATACGGGACTTTAATTGAAGTTTATCCTCTTGGGACTGAAATGATTCCAGGAGAAGACGAGCAACCAATACAGTACCAAAACGCCAATACTAATAACCAGTTTATTGCTACTCATGCTGCTATCTCCATACCCCAAGATCAGTCGCAAATCGAGTCTATTGCCCAGCGTGAAAATTGGCGGTGTTTGCGTTGTAGTCGCGGTTACTTTGATGTGATTGAGTTTTGGGTGGAAAATGCCGTGTTACTCGAACTAGCCACTCCAGAGTTAGCACAACAATACAGCACTGTTCTCGCACCAGAGAAATTAGCCGAGTACTTCGCTATGGAAAACAAGAATTAGATCAACAAAGTTAGGGAAGTAATCATGCGATCGCAAAAGGGGTTGCTTCTCCATAGCGCAAGACAGCGTTTGCCATTAAACAATGATTCATTGATCAATGATCATTGTTTAAATCGCGTTCGAAATCGCCACCAGAGCCATATTTCCAAGCGTCAAACCAACGATGATAGTAATATTGTTGTGCGGTCGAGAGATTTTTAGTCAATGGTTGAACCCATTTTGCTATAGTAAATAAACTGCTATATAGTGCCAAACTAAAAAAATGAATACTCCAGTTAGCTAAAGATTTGATGCCGATTTGCGGCAGGAGAGGTAAAACCAACTTAGGATTAACTAAAGGCAAGGTTTTGGCTAAAGGTGCAAACTGGATGACATCTTGTAAAAAAGGCTTAAGGACGCTATCTCCTAAACCAGACATCACCTTGAACACACCACCCATCAGATTGTTAATTTGTTCGGGATTGACTTGTTTACCGACTTTTACGCTCATAGTTTGCTGGAAAAGCCAGGTAACTGAAATATTTGGTTGATATGGTTGCAGTAAAGCTAAATCTTGATGACCCAAAAGATCTGTTCTTAAAGCTTCGTCAATGCCGCCAGACAGTCGCTTTAAATGCCGTATCATGGCACCAAAACCACCGAAGCTGACGGGAGATTGTCCCCCTGCGCTGTCTCCTACGGGTAAGATGCGATCAAATGGTATTTTTAGGGGGCTATCTTTATATGCTGGAAAAAAACCAAATAAAAATCGTTTAAAATCAAGTTTTTCTAGCTTTATATTTTGATATTCAGGTAAAAGCCTGAGATATTCATCCATAAAATATTCTAGGCTTGGTCTAGCTGCATCAGCATCCAAGTAGCTAAACATGTAGGTGGTGCGACCATCTCTGGCGGGAAAAGCCTCCCAAAAATACTGACAGTTATTGATAATTGGCGTGAAAGAATAAATTAGATCCCCTGTTTTGTTTTCCGTAAACCCCTCAGCGCAGCTACCTACCACGACACAAACTGCTTCGGGTTTATTTCCTTTTCTTACTTGTTTACTAATAGGGGAAAAATGACCCATCGCGTCAATCAACAGCCTTGTGGTAATTTTATTGTCTGCTGCCGCAACTGTTACCCCATCAGGATGAACCGTAGCTGACTTGAAAGGCGCATTTTCCAGTAATTTACCTCCAGCAGCCAAAAATTTCTGTTTTAACTGGTCTAATAAATAAACAGGATCGACTCCAACATTTAAAACATCCTTGACCCAGACTTCGCATCCTTCTTTAAAACCAACTCTGGCAGGATTATATTCTGTAGCGATCGCCTGTTCTAATTCTGCCATGCTCAATAAGTTTAAATCGACTAATACCTGTAATTCATGGCGGGAGATATTCCATTCTTGTTCTCTTCCTCTTAAAATACCTCTTTCAATGACCACCACTTGCCAGCCAAGTTGCTGTAATGATGCACCGAGCATGATTCCCAGAGTACCACCACTAATAACAATGTCTGTATCCGTCTCTGTAATTAACTTAGGACTATCAGTTACAACTGAAGGAACATCTAACTCTTGTGATCGTAATGCTGACCAAAATTGATCGGCACGACGTAATCTTGCCAAAACGTTATCTGGCTGTTGACCAAGTATTTCTGAAGTTAAACTCATCAGGTCGATTTTGAATTTGGTTGCTATATCTATAATTTAACCGCTAGGGGTTTGGGGTGGAATTCCCCCAGGGTCAGACGTTATGCGCCAAGGGTAGTCTCTTAAATATTCTTCTGCCCAAGTTAAAAGACGATCGCGAAACCATTCGATATTTTCTTGGGATTTAATTGTCATGTTTTAACATAGAACAAAAATACCATTGGATGATAGTATACAAGTTCTAAATACTTGGATTTTCCTAAATTGTTTGTCGTTTATTTAGGAACAATATCGGCAAAACCTAAAAGTTCTGGAACTTGAAACCGAGTACCGCATTTGGGACACGATCCTGTCGCCAGCATATGAGTAACTTTTTGAGCAACAGAATCGTATCCTCGACTTTTTGCAGTTTCATACAGCCATTTAACAATTCCAGTTAGTAATTCTGGTGGCATTGGTTGAAGTGTAGTTTGTTGTCTTTGTCCGTTGCTTGTTTCTATTAATTCTGCGATCGCATCGTAGCCATAAATTTCTATTTCTGCATCGCAATTACGACAACATCCATAATATCCGCACATTGAAGATTTAAAATAATCAAAAACATCCTGCCATTGAGAATAACCTTTTAGAGGAAGCATAAAAGAAAGCAGCCAAGAAAAGTCGTAAGTTGATAAATTAGGCTGTTGTAAATCGTCTTCTATAAGGCGTAAGAGTGTATCAATTTCCTTTTGATAGTTACTTCGAGTGGGAGACTCAAGATCGATGCGAGTTCCAGTAGGAGTCCATTCAGTATGGTCTTCTCCAGGACGACGTAGATTAGCGATATCTTCTCCGCTTAAAATAGATACTGCTAAGTGGATTATAGAAATTCGCTCGCTAGACGACCATTGTTCTGCAATCCTAACTAAATGGGGTAATGCTGCAAAACTGGCGGAAAAAACTGAACCTTGATGACATAGTCTCTTCCACAATATATCCAGTATTTTGGGATCTCGACTTGTTTCCAACTCTTCTAACAACGCTGGAAGATATTCGGCTGAACCACCTACATCGCGAAGACTTGACCAATCAACCATTATTCAGACAACTCTATTTCGATAATTTTCCCAAAGTATAGCAATTGAAGAAATTAAACTTTGCGATGCGTGGCTAACTAATTTACCTCTTCTAAAAAATTGACTGTTAGGCAGATACTGAAAGATAGTGGTAAGAGTTAAAGTAGACG
>JBCCDL010000731.1:0-3528 GCA_039030815.1 Cyanobacteria bacterium P01_A01_bin.83
GTTTGCTCTACTGCCGAACGCATCAACATTTGCTGTCGCTGTACCCGCGAAATATCGCCATAATTATCGTAACGATAACGCAAAAACTGCATGGCTTTATCGCCATCCAAATGCTGAATTCCCTTTTTAAGATCAATGTAAAGATGCTGGCTAAAATCATTATATTTCATGTCTTTAGGCACGTTGACCGTAACGCCACCTAATGCATCAATTAGCTTTTCTACCCCTTGGACATTGACCCGAACATAGCGATCGATATTGATCCCACCTAATAGCTCACTAGTGACACTAGCGGTTAATGCCGGACCACCATATTCATTAGCATGATTGATTTTTCTAACCCCATGTCCGTTAATATAAACACGGGTGTCTCTGGGAATTGAAAGTACCGATACTTTTTCTGCTTGAGGGTCAAATCTCAGCAGCAACATACTATCGCTTAAACCCTGAAAGGAATTGACTAAGTGATGATATCCTACGTCTTGCTTTTCATATTCAATTCCTCTATTTTCTAGATCAGAGCTAATAACTTTGATCCCCAAAACAAGGATATTTACGGGACGTTTTAATTCGGGTAAATTTAATTTTTTGGCAGTTACAGTTTCTGTTTTACTAAAAACTTTTTCTTCCTCATTACTCAGTTCTGCTTGCTGTAATGGGGATGCAGTAGACATCGCCACAGCCAGGAAAGCACCCACCGCAGCCGAAATTACAGAGACACTAGCTAACCCTAAGCCTACTAAAATAGCTCTTTTTTTATTCAATTTCTTTGGTTTGTTGTTGCGCGAATAATTAATTGAATTAAATTGAGCAGTAGATTTTCTGCCTGAAGGAGTCGATTGATAAGCTTTTCTAACTGGCACTGGATACCCTCACCCTAAGTAAAAATAAATAATATTGTTAAAGTAAAATACTAGACATATGTAAACACAAACATAATTCAATTAATCTTAACAGCTATTGACCCGAAAAAATACCTAGGTCAGCGTTATTGTGATCGCAATATTAACTGGGAAATCATAACTCATACTCCATTGTAATCATTTAAGATCTACTTTAGCTCCACCCCTTGACGGTTTCTGAGTATAGCTTAACCTTAAGAGTAACGATAGTTATGAGGACTAGCAATTATTGTTTGATAGCAGCTTGTCATCAGTATCTGACACAATTAGTTCAATTTTTTGTGACCAAGTTGCAACAATAAAAAAGTACAGCATAAAAAGTATCCTGTCGTAGTAACTGCGTTGGCGTACATTAGCCGCAAAGACATTAATCCTGAAATATTAGCCGAGCCGAGTGAAAATAAAGCATAGGAACCTAGCCAAGCTAGCATTAGGTTGACTGACAATCTGCTCGCTTTATACTGTTGACGCAGTGCAGGACAGTTTTGAGTCTGTTCATTTTTCATCCTATTGTGAGCTTGATATAAAGTCCAAACAGCAGGAATTACGCCAATCACAGGCAAAAGATAAATCCAAAGCTGAATATATTGTTCTACTTGTTCGGTTTTGTTCGAGTTTGACAATTGATTGTTCATTATTTTGTTGGTAACTGAATGACCAAGCTAATCAAAGATAAAATTACAGCACTTATCTTAGCTGGAGGAGAAAGTTCTCGCATGGGCAAAGATAAAGCTCTTCTGCAAATAGATGGCAAGGCTCTATTAACTCGTATTTGTTTAGTAGCTCATGAATGCGCTGCTCAAGCCTATGTAATTACACCCTGGATTGAAAAATATCAGGATATTGTCCCTTCTAGTTGTGAGTTACTTTCAGAACAGCTCATACTAGATGCGCCCTCTAATACTCCTATCATCGGTTTTGCCCAGGGAATGCAGTCGGTTAAGACAGAGTGGACTTTGTTACTTGCTTGCGATCTACCTTATTTAGCTTCGTCTCAAGTAAAACAGTGGTCTTCAGCTTTGGCAACAGTATTACCCACAGAAATAGCTTTGTTGCCACGTACAGGCGATAGATGGGAGCCTATGTGTGGATTTTATCGTCGTTGTTGTTTGGATACTTTATCGAGGTATATTAGCCAAGGCGGTAGATCATTTCAAGCCTGGCTCAAGCAAAACTCTGTCAAAGAACTATCAATAAGCGATCGCTCCATACTATTTAATTGCAATACCCCCCAAGATTGGAAAACAGTCAACAGTCAACAGTCAACAGTCAACAGTTAACAGTTAACATTTGTAGGGTGGGCAGATTCAACAATTAGGAGATACAACAGAAATTAATTTTCTGCCCACCGTCATTGATTATTGATATTTGGAATATTGAAAATCTGATTGATAATGGATTAACTTGGTGGGCAATAAGCTATTGGGCGAAACGTTAATTTGCTATCATTATTTTTGCCCACCCTACAGGCGATCGCTCTATAGTTAATTCTTCCGCTTCTTTGTTGGCTGAAGGTCTAGATAGTCCAGTTTCCTCCATCGGGGAGAGTAGTATCACACAAGATAGCACCAGCAATTCTGGGATTATTAATTCCTCCAGGCAAATCAATCGAAGCTTGGCTCAAATTAACTCCAGTCAAATTAGCTCTTTTCAGAAAAGGTTCATTCCCGAACTGAGTTCCTTGGACACAGGCATCAGTCAAATCAGCACCAACCAAAGCACAATCTTGGAGACGCGCCCTACTAAGATTAGCTTCGATCAGGATAGCATTATTAAGTCCTCCGTCATGGAAGATAGCACCACTAAGATCGGCGCGACTGAGATTAGCTCCTACCCATCCAGTCATAGAAAGATCAGCATTACTCAAAATAATTCCTCTAAGATCGCAATCACTGAAATCGAGTCCTCTCAAAGAGACCCCAGAGAAATCTCGTTCGCCAGCAGCATATCTTCTGAGCAATTCTTCTCTGTCCATAATTAAACACCTGAAATTACTAATGTACTAAATAATAGCGCAACCAATATTTGATCAGATTTACTCCAATCTGAAACCCAGTTAGACATCGATTTCCAAATCACTGACCTACCTACAGGACAATTAGCCAAAGCAACCATCACAGGCTTTGACGATTCGGGAGCAAATCGTAGGGTGGGCAGGTTCGAGAATTATAAGACACAACAGAAATTAATTTTCTGCCCACCATCATTGATTATTGATCTTGGGAGTATTGAAAATCTGATTAATAATGGATTAATTTGGTGGGCAATAAGCTATTCTTGAAACGCTAATTTGCTATCATTATTTTTGCCCATTCTACGAAAGCGCGATCGCTCTTTTGTTCCTTATTTTGCTGGCAATAATGGCTTTGGTTTTGGTGGGCATAGATCTTTACCTGAAACGACGTTTGATCTCAATTATGTTTTGCCCACCCTACAGGCTACAGGCGATCGCTCTATTAATTTGAACATCCGATCCTAGCTGTCAAGTATTTTCGACAACGGAACTGTCTTTAGAAGCCTTCGGGCAGATGTAACCCTTCCAGGTTCGGATTTTCCTAGTTCACCAATGCGAGTCGAACTCAATAAATTCTTTGAGGCACCAAATATTTCTATCGGTCAACCTGTA
>JBCCDL010000732.1:0-3526 GCA_039030815.1 Cyanobacteria bacterium P01_A01_bin.83
ATGATGAAAGGAGTCTTGCAGTCAGGGGGTACAGGTCAAAAAGCCAATATCAATCGCCCTGCCGCAGGTAAGACAGGAACAACATCTTCTGAGCGTGATGTTTGGTTTGTCGGTTATGTTCCTCAACTAGCCACAGCGGTATGGGTTGGCAATGATAATTATCAAAGTATGGGTAAGGGTATTACAGGAGGTGACTTTGCTGCTCCAGTATGGCGCTCATTTATGCTCAAGGCGCTGAAAAACGAACCAGTAAAATATTTTCCCGCAGCCTCTAATTTTGCTCGACCATAGTTGTTGGGAATTATATCTGGACTGACTAGCTTGATTGAGTGAGAGCTAATAAACAAGACAGAGAAAAAGTTACTGAATTTAGTGAATTTAATTTATTTGACAATTAATCAAGAATTAGGGTTGGATTTCCGATTTCATCCTTTTGAGAGTCAACTCCATTTGATCAAACATTTGTTGCGGAGTCATGCCAAATTGATTAAGCTGAGTTTTAAGTTGTTGCACAGTCATCTGCGCCATGAAATCTTCGGAAAGCTCAAAACGCTTCATAAAAATACGATAGCGTTCCATTAGTTGTTCCATTTGATCGATGAACATTTTTTTCCCTTCACGGTCAAACTTCCCGTACTCACTGCCTAGCTTCATCAATGATTGATAATCTTCAAACAGCTTTTTGGCTTCTTCTTGAACTACCTGAGAATCAAAAAAACTCATAATATCTTTGCACAACCTCTTTATATTTATGAACTAGACCGTTAAATCTTTAGTAACTACCTATATTAATTATTTGAATAATCTTTATTTATTTTAGGATAGTAAATCAACCCAAGTAAAATACGGTTAACCGCATCTTACTGGAATCGAACTTAAGTGTCAGAGCATCCTGAGACAGTAGCTAGACCGAAAAATAATCAAAGATTAAATCAGTAATTAAATCATAAAAGCTATACAACTGCTATAAGCCCTATGGTCAAAAAATTAGATAATCGGCTGAGATTAAAATATGCTGCTGCGGGAATAATGATGGTAGCGGTTAATTTAGCCAAAGAAACTAATGTCTCTGCTACTTCAGATGCAGACTATAGCTTTGTCATTTCATCCGATTGGCATACCTGTCAGCAGATTAATACTGAGTACCAAGAAGTTTACGCTTTTGAAACAGCTAGCTTTTATATTAATATTTGTCAGAAAGACGATGTTTACTTTTATTCAGGAGAAGCTAAACCTCGCGATCGCAAAAATGGAAACACTGCTCCCTCAAACTCAATTTTTATGACTGCTGAACCTCTAGACAACTATCGAGGTTTTCAAGCCAAAAATGGTAATGTCTCTTATTTAGTTATTCTGCCATTTGCTGCGACCTCCCAGTCATCTACTCTCAACCCAGGAGAAGCTATTTTAACCATTAAACGTAATGGTCAATTAGTATCAGTAGAATCTTCTTTATCTAAATATTGCGCTCACCCACAAGAGATCGCTTTTGAGCAGGTTAATCTCAATTTTTATGGTTTTAATCAATTTCTGACTGTGGTTCAAGAACCTAAATCTGAAAGAAAGCCTGTTTCAGTTACAGTTGAAAATCCTTTATCGGCAGAAACTTTTAAGTTTGATTCTCACTTTGAATTTTACCGCATAGACGGTAAACTCCATCGTTTAGCTACCTGTAACTAAAAATATTTGATTAATTGGCTGTCAAACTAGTATCACTGCGCGAAAGCGCGCAAGTAGTAAGTTTAGACATAGTCGGGTTGTGAATTAAACAAATGGTGCTTTTATTTACGCCCAAGACCACTAGCTAATTACTATAAAACCTCTAATTTATGATGCAGGCTAATTTTTATTGACTCATCCTTCATCCCTCATCCCTTATCCCTTTATTGTGTCTATTATTGCTGTTAATAATCTGAGTAAAATCTATCCTGTAGCTATTAAAAAGCCTGGATTGAAAGGAACTTTAACTCACTTTTTCCGCCGAACATATCGTGAAATAAAGGCAGTTCAAAACGTATCGTTTCAGATTCAACCAGGAGAAGTAGTTGGGTTTTTAGGTGCCAACGGTGCAGGCAAAACAACTACTTTAAAAATGCTCACAGGTTTGATACATCCTTCCACTGGAGAAGTCAAAGTTGCAGGTTATGTTCCTTTTCGCCGTCAACCGCAGTTTTTACAGAAAACTAGTCTCGTGATGGGGCAAAAACAACAACTATTGTGGGATTTACCTGCTTTAGACTCCTTACGCATTAATGCTGCTGTCTATAACATTCCTGACAAAATTTTTAAGTCACGGTTAGCAGAATTAGCGACAATGTTAGATATTGAACATAAGCTAAATCAACCTGTGCGAAAACTCTCTTTAGGAGAGAGAATGAAAGCCGAGTTACTAGCGGCATTGCTACATCATCCTCCAGTATTATTTCTCGATGAACCAACTTTAGGTTTAGATGTTAATGCTCAAGTGGCGGTAAGAGAGTTTCTTCAATCTTACAATCAACGCTATGAAGCGACAATTTTACTTACTAGTCACTATATGGCAGATATTACCGCATTATGCGATCGCGTATTGTTAATCCATCAGGGGCAACTAATTTATGATGGTCTTCTCGATGGTTTGCTAGAACGCTTTGCTCCTTATCGACAGGTAAAGGTGGAACTATCTCAATCTTTATCCCGCGAACAGCTAGCGGATTTTGGTGAGATTGAATCAATTCAGGGTCAAGAAGTTCGTTTTTTGGTGCCTAGAGATGAATTGACTGATACTATTGCTCTGATTCTGGCTCAACTGCAAGTACAGGATTTGAGCATTGGTGAACCGCCCATTGAAGAAATTATTGGTCGCCTATTCCAAACAGGAAAGTTTTAGAAAATGATTTATCCCTCTTCTATCACTTTCGGAATTTAAAGAGTAATAAAAACAATTATGTAACTAAACTTTATTGCAAAGGTTGCTCAAAAAACTTATTATTGTCAATAAGCAGCAAATAATTGATAAAGATCTGGTATGGCTCACTACACGGCATCTTCTTTAAAAGCCGAACTTAACTCTAGGGGTTGGCGTATGACTCCTCAGAGAGAGAAAATTCTGCATGTGTTTCAGAACTTGCCCAAAGGAGATCATCTGAGTGCCGAAGAATTACACGATTTGGTAGAACAGCGAGGAGAGTCTATCAGCTTATCTACGATATATCGTAGCGTTAAACTTATGGCTCGTATGGGTATTCTGCGGGAACTAGAGTTAGCCGAAGGACACAAACACTATGAGTTAAATCAGCCTTATCCTCATCATCATCACCACGTAGTCTGTATTCAATGCAATAATACGATTGAATTTCGGGACGACACTATTCTCAAACACAGCTTAAAGCAGTGCAAAAAAGAGGGATTTCAGCTAATCGATTGCCAGCTTACTGTAATGACTATCTGCCCTGAGGCAATTCGGATGGGATGGCCTTCTGCCTTACCAACTGATTGGTGTTGCACTCGCGTTATTTCTGAACAAGCAGCTAAAAAGCAAAATTAG
>JBCCDL010000733.1:0-3525 GCA_039030815.1 Cyanobacteria bacterium P01_A01_bin.83
CAAAACGATATTCAAAACTTAAGACTTGATTATCAGGGTCAGCTAATCCAAGATAAACTAGTCCCACAGGTTTGGTTTCTGTATCCCCACCAGGACCAGCAATTCCCGTGATGCCAATTCCCCAGTCAGTATTTAAGCGTTCTTTCACCCCCGCCGCCATCTGTTTAGCAACTATATCGCTCACCGCGCCCTGTTCTTCGAGATCTTGCGGATTGACGTTTAATAAAGCAGTTTTAACCTGGTTGGCATAGGCAATTACTCCTCCCAGAAAATAATTAGAGCTGCCTGGAATTTCTGTTAACATCGACCCCAAACCTCCTCCTGTACAGGATTCAGCGACACTAAGAGTTTGTCCAGCTTGGGATAACAACGCCCCAACTACAGAAGCTAAGGTATCTTCCCCGCTACCAAAGTAATTTAGCCCAGCAATATTCTTAATTTCTGTGGCTACTGGCTTGATTAGCGCCTCGGCTTGGTTTTTATCCGCTGCTTTAGCTGCAATTCTTAACCTCACTTCCCCTCTTCCCGCATAGGGTGCCACAGTAGGATTATCCGAATCGAATAAATGGGCTACTTTTTCCGCTAGAGCAGATTCCCCAATGCCGCGAAAACGCATCATTTCAATATAAATCGCATCTTGACCCCAGCCTTGACTAATTAAAAAAGGAACCGCAGTATCCTGCCACATACGATGCATTTCTGAAGGAACTCCAGGAAAAGTCATAATGGTGAGATCGTCTTGGGGTTGCCAAATGATTCCTGGTGCTGTTCCTGTAGGATTAGGTAAAGATATTGCTCCTTGAGGGACTAAAGCTTGTTTGCGATTACTAGGAGACATGGTTCTGCCCACTGAAGCAAACTTGTCTTTAATATCTTGAATAATAGTAGTATCTTCTTGCAGGGGAATATCAAAAAAGCTAGCAATTGTCTCGGTAGTTAGATCGTCGGGAGTAGGACCCAAGCCTCCAGTAAAGATCAAAATAGAGGAACGTTTAGTGGCAATATCTAATACTTGGTGAATACGCTCCACATTGTCCCCTACCACTGTTTGATAGTAGTGAGGGATACCCAATTTGGCTAATTCCTGTGCCAAATACTGACAATTGGTATTTAAAATGTCTCCTAAGAGCAACTCTGTCCCAATACAAATAATTTCCGCGCTCATCAATTTTAAATCTAAAATTTAAATTTACTAATAATATTATCGATTGCTACTACGGGCTCGCCAGACTTGCCACACCTGCCAGAACTGCCAAATCAATAGCAGCGTAGCACCGATGGCATATCCCCAACCGCTGGGAATATTAGAAAAACCTAGTGCCAAACTGCCCACCCAGAAGGTCAAGGTATAAATAAACAGTACCGTTTGACGCTGAGAGATTCCACTTTTGAGCAACCAGTGATGTAAATGGCTTTTATCAGCAATGAAGGGAGATTTTCCTTTACTAATTCGCGAAAAAATAACTGCCGACATGTCTAATATTGGCACTGCCAAGATTAAATACGGCAAGACTACGGCGGTGATGGCAGTAGTCTTAACCAATCCAATTACCCCCACTGCGGCTAGGGTAAAGCCCATAAAGTATGCGCCACCGTCCCCCATAAAAATTTGAGCAGGGTTGAAGTTGTAGCGTAAAAAGCCCAAAGCCCCTCCTGCCATGGCTGCGGCAATTAAACCCGCCGCTGACTGATCCATGAATAGGGTCACTACCAGCATCACAAACGCGGCAATTCCCGAAACTCCTGCGGCTAAACCATCTACACCATCAATCCAGTTGATGGCATTAGCCATACCTACCAGCCAAATGACGGTGATCGGCAAACTAAGCCAATAAATTTTGATCAGAGAATAAATGGGAAAAGAAACAAAATCGATCCTTACTCCTAAATACCAACAGCCTGTAGCTACGGCAATTTGCATCAAGAGTCGTGAGCCAGGAGTGAGATTGAATAAGTCGTCAGCAAAGCCAATGCCGAAAAACAAAATGCTGCCAATAATTACTGCCCAAACTTCGGTTACTTTGTGCGGGCTGAGAGCTGAAAAACCACCCAACAGCCAGACAATAATCAATGCCGTAATGGTGCCTGCAAAAATAGAAACCCCGCCGACACGTACAACGGGGTTTTTGTGAATCTTTCTGGAGTTTGGTTGATCCACTATACCCAACTTTAAACCTAAGGTTTTGACGTCGGGGATAGTCCACAATACAACAGTCACAGAAATCAGAAAAGCAATCAGATGATACAGTTCAATAGGCATCTGAGTTTATTAGCTAGGAGGAGTAAGTGTGAGTATTGGAAGCTTAGAGTAACTGAGAGTATTACAAAATGTAGTTTCTCTGAGTTGCTCTAAATTTTGGCAGGGACGGGAATCTGTAAATAGGGATACAGGGGAAAGCGATCGCATAATGCCCCTACTCGGTTTAAACAATCATTTTGTACGGTCTCATCTTCTGGACTTAGTAATTTGTCAGCAATAATGTTAGCAATTTCTTGGAATTCTGTCTCCCCCATACCTCTGGTTGTCATTGCTGGGGAACCCAAACGTAGACCACTAGTAACAAACGGCGATTCTGGATCGAAAGGAACCGTGTTTTTATTAGCAGTAATGTTTACCTGGCTAACTAGGGCATCGGCTTTTTTACCCGTCATGCCAATACTGCGGAGGTCTAATAGGTTTAAGTGGTTATCGGTACCATCTGAGACTAACTTGATATTTCTAGCTTTAAAAGCTGCTGCCATTGCTTGAGCATTAGCTATTACCTGAGCTGAATAGGATTTGAACTCTGGTGTTAAGGCTTCGCCGAAGGCTACTGCTTTCCCTGCAATTACGTGTTCCAAAGGTCCGCCTTGAGTCCCAGGAAAAACTGACTTATTTAGTTTTTTCCCTAATTCGGCATCACGAGTGAGAATTAGCCCCCCACGAGGTCCTCTTAAAGTTTTGTGGGTGGTGGTAGTAACTACATCACAATGAGGTACAGGATTAGGATGATGACCTGTTGCCACTAAACCAGCAATGTGAGCAATATCAGCTAGTAAATATGCCCCGACTTCATCAGCGATCGCTCTAAATTTAACAAAATCAATTGTACGGGGATAAGCGGAGTAACCACAGATAATAAGTTTGGGACGTTCTTTTAAAGCCAGTTCTCTAATTTGGTCAAAGTCTAGCTGTTCTGTCTCTTGGTTCACGCCATACTGTACCACGTTGAACCACTTACCTGACACGTTTACAGGAGAACCATGAGTTAGGTGTCCACCATGGGACAAATCCATGCCCATAATAGTGTCCCCAGGCTTTAACAAGGTCAAAAATACAGCGAAGTTCGCTTGGGCTCCAGAATGGGGTTGAACATTTGCCATTGCTGCCCCAAACAGTTCTTGAGCACGGTCAATTGCTAACTGTTCAGCACGATCGACAAATTCGCAGCCGCCATAATAGCGCTTACCTGGAAGTCCTTCGGCATATTTATTAGTTAAGACTGAACCTTGAGCTGCCAACACCGCAGGAGAAGTAAAATTTTC
>JBCCDL010000734.1:0-3523 GCA_039030815.1 Cyanobacteria bacterium P01_A01_bin.83
ATTTAATTGGTCTAATGCTTCAGTCAAGCCGAGATCGAAAACATAGCTTTCTGTGACAGTGTTGTAATCAATGGGGAGATCAGCAGCCTGGACTATTAGTCTTATTTCCAGTTCGGGAAAAAGCTCATCAAATGTCCGATTGACCGCAGCAAATTGAGCCACTCCGCCAGGACTTCCTAAATTGTCATCACTAGAATTTCCCCAGTTGCGACCAATAAATTTCTCTAAAAATCCTAATTTTTGAGCATCAACTTTTCCACGAGTAGCAGGATCTACATCGTTTGCCCTGCTCTAGCAATCTCAGTGGCGTTGTTTGCACTTGTAGCAAAGACACTAAATCCAGCTCCAAATTCACGACCAGTAATGAAATCAGTATTACTTGTGGAGTCAAATGCATTGCCAGAAACTACGGCTCCTGTCCCTTCAGTAAATATGCCTAATTTAGCATCACCACCCACATAAATTCCCTGATTTCTACCTGTTCCAAAACCAGCCCCAAGATTTCCTTGAATTCCAAATCCTGATAATCCAGATGGATCAATTAGATTAAGCGGATTATTATTAACATAACGATAAAAATTCGTATCTCCACCTGCCAAACCAATAGGATCAGTATTCAAAAATCTCCCTTCAGACGGCAGATAATACCTCGCCCGCATGAAATCAAGACCGTTAGCCTCTTCCATGATTCCCCACTGACTGACGAATTCGAAGGCATTATTTATGGACTCGCTTTCAAACAGACTTTCTCCATAAGGCAGATAACCATAACTATTGAGTACTTCGCCACCTGTTCCCGTTAAGCCAACTGCCGACCCAGTAGCATTGAAGTCATAGTAAGCAGCAACATTACTGCTATCGGTACGACTAATTAGTCCAATACCGTGAGTATATTCAGCAGTTAAATTACCGTTACCGTCATATTCTCCAACCACATCGCCATAACCAAAAGGATCAACCAAATATTCCGTTCGTTCGCCGTTATAAACAGTGGCAATACGATTACCAAAGATATCGTATTCGTATTCGGTTAGAGAACCATTGGCTTCTAAAACACTAACCAAAAGATTTTGATCATCATAGCTATAAGTCCAGCTATTAACTCCATCACTTTTGTAGATTAGGTTGCCGTCGAGGTCGTACTGATAATCAGCAGTTCCTGCATTGGTATATTGATTTAGATTATTAGTTTTATATTCAGTTGTAACTCCATTATCAATATTTCGGATACGATTACCCGCAGCATCGTAAACATAGGTTAGATCCTGATTCTCAATTTCGGGATTACTTGAAGTAAACACCGCCCCGATTAACTGACTAGAAGCATCGTATTCATAAACCCACTCTCCATCTAGTTCAGTAGCACTAATTTGTCTTCCCAAATCATCGTAAGTATAGACATAGCTGGAGTTAAGTGAATTATCGGCAGCATAGTTAGCCAGGTTTAAGAGTTGACCTGCTAAGTCATAAGTGTAGGTAGTATAAGTGCTATTGCCATTATCTTCTCTTGCTAAACGACCAATTTCATCATAAGTATAGGAGATAATTAAGCTACCTGTTTCATCAGTCAAACCCGCTAATCTTCCCAAACCATCGTAGCTGTAGTTAACTTCGCTGCCATTTTGGTCAACCATTTGAGTACGGCGACCAATTTCATCATAGGTATATGCCAGTGAACGTCCTGTAGGATAGGTAATCTTAGCTATCAAATTGGGATTATTCGCATCGTATTCAATTAAAGTTGTACCACTAGCATCATTAGTGCTAGTAAGACGACCAGCATCATCATAAGTGTAGGTATCGACAGTACCATCCTCATATTCAACGCGAGTTACCTGAGCGAGAGTATTGTATTCATAACCAATTGCAATACCACGACGGTTAACCGACTCGACAGTATTACCTTGCTCGTTTACGGTAAAGTTCTCTGAACTACCATCTTCATAGGTAATTGCCGTTAAATTCCCCTGTTCGTTATATCTATAGTTGAGTTCATTCTTGCGAGCATCAATGACAGTCTGTAACTTCTGGTAGTTAGGTTCATAGGTGAATTGAATCTCGTTTTCTAGAGGATCAATCAGGCTAGTAAGATTACCCTGCTCATCATAACTATAGACAACTTCAAAGTTTTGGGTCGCATTAATTCCTGTGAGATTGCCTTGAGTGTCATATTGAAATTGAGTCCAGCGTTTGAGAGTATCTAACTGACTAACAAATAATCCTTGTGAGTTTGATAAAAAATTAACAGTTGCACCATTACTATCAGTTACAGTGATTTCACCAGCATCACCATAGCTGAGTGCATCCCAATAATGTGGTAAGTAAAAATACTCAATGAAACAAGAAGACTGACAAACTATTCTTAGAAGCAAAGAAGGAAGAAAAAGAGCAGTCGAAATGGAAACAGAAAGACTAAAACAAATCAAAGTACACGCAAATGCGATGCCTTCGGCTAGCTTCGCAATCGCTGAATTGCTCTACGAAGAAACAAACTCAGAAAAAGTAAAAACACTCGAAGGAATAGAAAAAGCAGTCAGAAAACATCTAATTGATTACGTTAATCCAGAAGTAGTAAATTTTTGATCTCAACCAGTAGTGGAACAAAGGCAGGTAGAAAACGAAATCTAACAAGCATTCTGGGATGTTTGACGATTAGCGAGAAGCAAGCTCAAAAACTGAAAGTCAAAAGTAGAAGTCGATGGAGTCCGTATCTAGAAAAATGCTGTTTGCTGCTTAGTGCGAATGAATCGTATCAAAGAGCAGAAGAAGATTTAAAAGTTCTCACGGGGATAGAGGTTTCTCATGGCACTCAACACAGAATGGTTCATCGTCAAGGTTTTAAACTATTAACAGCCAGCACGGAAGTATCAGAGATAAGTATGGACGGTGGAAAGATTATAAAGGTGTTAATCTTCACAATTTAGGGGTAGAGGCATTCAAATAAGACAACGATATTTTAGTTGAGTGGGTAAATCAGCAGTCATTTTCAAATCCATTAATTTGCTTGGGAGATGGACATCAAGGTATTTGGAATATTTTTTGCCGCCATTAGTAATTCAGGGCAACGCAGAGAGATTTTAGATTGGTATCATCTAGTCGAAAACTTAGGTAAAGTAGGAGGTTCGCTCAAACGCCTAGACCTGGTTGAAGCTTTGTTATGGAAGGGTGAAGTCGATCTAGCTATCGAAAAGTTTGCTGATTGGAAGCATGAAAAAGCGAGTAATTTTATTGCCTACCTCAACAAACATCGACATCGAATTGTCAATTATGATTATTATCAGTCCGAAGGTATTTCGATGGGCTCTGGAACTATTGAGACAGAGACTTGATAATTATTCTTTTCAGGTGAGAGTAGTATCACATAAATATTTTTCTATGTCTGAAGAAAAAGCGTAGTTTTTAGCGCGAGTCGATGAGGTGGAAGGCGACGGCGACGTGCGACCTGTTCGCAAGGTAATTCTCGAGGAGCTCGGCCCACTCTTGGCGGGCGCCTTGCGGGACCTTGGCGTAGCCCAAACCGGGG
>JBCCDL010000735.1:0-3522 GCA_039030815.1 Cyanobacteria bacterium P01_A01_bin.83
ATAGAAACTAGTCAAGGTAAAATTCAACCAGCCAGAGGAATTAAGGTAACTGAATCTGGTGGAATAATCTTAACGGCATATCGGACTAACAATTCGGGTGAAAGACTTCCTGAAACCAAGCAAAATTGTAGTTAATCACGGTTCTATAGCACTATGCATTATGGTGTTTGACATTTTTATTTCTTTTTCATCCCTCATCCTTCATCCTTCATCCCTCATCCTTGCGAACTAATAACTTAACTTGTCCTAACTAATCTACGTACTGCGATAATTTTACCCTTTGTTCCTTGTTCGCGATCTTCGTTATCTGTCTGTGGTTGGAGGCATTAAATTGAATGCTGACTCTACCATAGATAAATATTAAAAGGCTGAGAACTCCTCTCTACAAAAGGAAAATTAATTGTGGTAGATAATCAACAAAACTTGACCAATGCAGCAGGTGTTCCTGTATCGAGCAATACCGTATCTAAATCTGTCGGCAAACAAGGTCCTTTGCTACTGGAAGATTACGCCCTATTGGAAAAAATGGCGCACTTCAACCGCGAACGGATTCCCGAAAGAGTAGTTCACGCCATTGGTGCGGGGGCTTATGGAACTTTTACGGTAACAGATGACATTACGCAGTACACCAAAGCTAAAATGTTCTCCGAGGTTGGTAAGCAAACCGAACTGTTTGCCCGTTTCTCCACCGTTGCCAAATCCAAAGGGGGCACTGATATTTATCGCGATTTGCGCGGCTTTGCCCTCAAGTTTTATACCGAAGAAGGCAACTGGGACATGGTGGGGAACAACACCCCAATCTTCTTTATGCGCGATCCGATGAAGTTTATGGACTTTATTCGATCGCAAAAGGAACATCCCCAAGAGAATTGGCGACACGACCAAATGTGGTGGGATTTTTGGTCTTTGACCCCTGAATCTATCCACCAGGTACTCTGGTTGATGGGCGATCGCGGCGCACCTATGGGCTGGCGACACATGAACGGTTATGGCAGTCACACCTTTAGCTTCATCAATGCTCAAGATGAAAAAATTTGGGTCAAGTTTCACTTTTTGACGGATCAGGGTAATAAGTTCTTTACTGACGAACAGTGGCGCAAATTACAGGGGATCGAACCCCGTTGGGCAACCAAAGATCTGTATCAGGCGATTGATGAAGGTAATTATCCTTCTTGGACAATGTACATTCAGACTATGACTGATGAACAGGCAGAAAACTTCCCGTGGAATCCTTTTGACCTAACAAAAGTTTGGCCCCATGGAGATTTTCCTCTGCAAAAAGTTGGTAAGTTTGAACTAAACCGCAATCCCGAAAATTATTTTGCCGAAGTAGAACAGGCGGCGTTTTCCCCTGGTAATGTTCCCCCTGGCATCTCCTGGTCTCCCGATCGCATGTTACAAGCCAGAATCATGTCCTATGCCGATGCCCATCGCTACCGTGTAGGGGTCAATTATGACACTATTCCTGTTAATAAACCTCATAACACCGAAGCTAATACTCCTTACCGAGATGGTTTGCTGCGTACTGGTGATAATAATGGTTCGCGTATTAACTACAATCCATCCCATGAAGGCTATCCTCAGCCAGATGATCAGACGCAAAATCCTGGTATACATGTTTCAGGAATGACCGACCGCATCGAGTTAGATGCTGAAGATCATTACGACCAGGCAAAAATGTACTATGAAATGCTCGATAAGGAGGAAAAAGAACGTTTGTACCAAAACATTGCTGGTAGCCTGGGGAAAAGCAGCAGCGAAATTATCAAAGATCAAATGGAGTTATTCCGTAATGTTTCTACCGAATTAGCCGACAAGGTAGAAGAGGCAATTGCCAAGACAACTCCACCCCAGCCAGATCCTAAACCAGCGACAGTGTAAGGGAATGGAGGAGTAGGTTATATTTTTTAGTGTTCTAAAATTTATAATCTGATGAAACTGCCTAAACTGCGATCGCCAAGTGTGGGCTACGCCCAATCGCCTTTATCCGTTAGTAATTGTTCCTGGAGCAAATTATTAACCTTAATCGTTTTGATTTTAGGTGCGATCGTAGTTTTGTTTCCCTTAGTTGTGGTGGTGCAAAGCTCATTTACTAGCGCTGATGCTAATTTCACTATTGCCAATTACAAGCAAGCTTGGCATCAGGGTAAATTTCTGCTAGCTTTTGCTAACTCAACTTTGGTGGCGTTAACGGTTACAGGCTTACAAATAATTACTTCGGCTTTGGCTGGTTATGCTTTAGCCAGACTGAAGTTTAAAGGAAAACAAGCCATCTTGTTACTCATCTTGGCAACGCTAGTTATTCCCTTCCAGCTACTAGTGATTCCTATATTTGTCATCTTGAAATGGGCGCACTTAATTAATAGCTATTGGTCATTAATTCTCCCTACTGCCGCCAATGGCTTTGGCATTTTTCTGATGCGACAATATTTCGTCAGTATCCCCATCGAATTAGAAGAAGCAGCCGCCCTAGATGGGGCTAATCGCTGGCAAATTTTGACTCAAATTATGCTTCCCCTCTCTCGCCCAGCAATAGTCACTCTGTTTCTATTTACTTTTATCGGCGAGTGGAATGATTTATTTAAACCTTTAGTTTTTACAACTCGCCCAGAATTAAGAACCGTACAGCTAGCCCTCTCCGAGTTTCAAGAACAGTTTACTAGTGATTGGTCACTATTGATGGCAGCAGTAGTAATTGCCACTATTCCTGTATTGGTTCTATTTTTAATTGGTCAAAAACAGTTTATTCAAGGAATTGGCACCACGGGAATTAAAAATTAATCTGCTGAGGCTAGTTCACGAAGTCGTGAGGTCAGAAATATGAAGTCACAAAGGCGCTTTGTCACAACCCATGTAGTTTTACCTCTCGTTAAAACAAGACAAATGCCCCACGGTGAGTACATGCAGCAATGCGGGCGGTCACGGACAACTCAGGCATTTGAGGGAACCTCAAATGACGTGTCCTCAACAATGTGAGGGAACCTTACATTTACGCCCTTAAAACTTTCGCCTTTGCGACTACATGCGGGACGCGAAGCGAAGCTTCGCCAGCCGCCTTGGCGGCGGAGGGGGCGGGCGACACAAGGTTCTGAGCCAAGCTCAGAACACGCGCCCTTGCGAAAGCGCTGTCCCTTTGTGACTTCAAGCCCGAAGGGCGTTGGTAAGGGTTAATAGGTGAAAAGAAATTTGTTTCCTTCTGACATTACTAATCTCGATGCAGACTTATTTTGAGAGCATCAATTTTTTGTTATGTTATGTAATATTACTTAAAAATAAAAACTTTTAATATATAGCGGTGTTCAGGTTTATTAAGTACACTTATTTTGCTTGTTCATTGAGATTGGAACTTATAACTGTACTTAGCTTGTTTGCACACCGCTGTAGATTAGAGATTCACTGGTTTCAGGTAGTTTCTCATAATGTTAATAAATATTAAGTTTTATGCTCTTGAATTATCGATGCTTATTATGAAGCTTGGCTGAACTATTTCTGAAAGTTATCTCCTAAATAGTACTGTTTAAC
>JBCCDL010000736.1:0-3520 GCA_039030815.1 Cyanobacteria bacterium P01_A01_bin.83
CTTGTTTTCAATTTGGTAATCATTTATATTCTTTTCAGCGATTGTGAAGCGATCACAACTTATTAACTCCCTACAAATATAAAATGCGATCGCATTCTAGAACTTACATTTCACAATAATCTGGTAATTGTAAGTACAATTTAACCAAGATACTTTAATCAGAGTGAGTGAAATTATGGAAGGGGTACAGTTTCTAGTTAATGAAGCAGGGGAAAAAACTTCTGTATTAATAGATCTAACAGAATGGGGGGATTTATGGGAAGATTTCTATGACGTAATGGTTTCACGCTCACGTCAAGATGAGTCTGAAATTAGTTGGGATGAACTCCAAGCGGAGATAGGGCTAAATGAGCAAACATAGCAATGCCGAAATATAGCCTAAGTTTCAAATCTTCAGCAGCAAAAGAATTGAAAAAGTTACCTTCGGAGTTACAACGTCGTATCGCCAGGACAATAACAAAACTTGTTAATAATCCTCGCTTTTCAGGAGTCGTCAAGCTCAAAGGAGATGATAGTTTGTATCGTTGTCGAGTTGGGGAATACAGAATAGTCTATAGTATCAACGATATTGAGAAAAAAATTATTATTACCCGAATTAGGCACAGAAGAGATGTTTATCGTTAAGTAATCTTGCTTGAATGTGTTTTTCGTGATTGTTTGAGTATGTAGTGTAGTTAAAATTTTGCGATCGCTCTGCAATTTCTGAATCCCGTGAAGATAAATCATCAACACAAAATGACTACGACATTGGAAAAATGTTCAATTGCATCCTCAAAATCCTAAAGGCGAACTGCCGTTAGCCCCTACATTAAATTTCAGTTGAGAAAATTTGTTGAGAGGTTAGCTTGATTTCGGGAAAAGTTATAGAAACTAATTCTTGATCGCTAGTGAAAACTTGTTCTTCGTATAAACCTTCATCTAAGGTCAAGACTCCCACCCGTTGTTCAATCGGATCGACGATCCAATATTCATTAATCTCTAAAGCTGCATACTCCGATCTTTTATAACGGTAATCGCGTTTCATCGACTCTGGACTAACTACTTCCACGACCAATAATGGTGCAGTTAACAGGATTCCTGATTCATCTAGAGAATTTTTAATCTGTTCCTTCTCCACTACATAGACATCAGCAATACGTGATTTGCGCCACCCTGTCCTAATTCCTCCTTCTCTCATTGCTAATAAAGGAAGCTGTAGACGATTTATTTCGCGATCTAATTCCCGTTCAATAAACTTAGCAATCAGTATATGCCGAAAAGTTGGGGGGTTCATTAATTCTAGTTTGCCGTCTACTAATTCGTAACGCTGGTCTGGGTTGTGATCATGCTGTAGATACTCTTCAAAGGTATATGTATCTTTGACAGTAGTAGAGGTCATAGAAATTAATACTATTGATGCTATACATTAGCTTGATTATATTGTAACTGCGATCGCATTTGACAAAGAGGTGAACTCTCCCAACACTAAATTATTTTGTCCCTAACGTGACAAAATTATGCAGCAAGCAGAGCTTGCAAGCGTCGCTGACGCGACTTGAGCCTACGGCTCTGCGTGTGGGCTTCCGTCGTCACCAACGGAACTTGCTCCCCCATGCCACTTGTCTACAACAAAGTTGCCCGACA
This sequence comes from Cyanobacteria bacterium P01_A01_bin.83, assembly GCA_039030815.1. Lineage (GTDB taxonomy): Bacteria > Cyanobacteriota > Cyanobacteriia > Cyanobacteriales > Xenococcaceae > Waterburya. Next base: position 1,624 of record JBCCDL010000736.1, read on the forward strand.
GTACGACTTGAGAGCCACGACGAGCGCGTTCCCTTGCGTCTTGCGCCGACGCGGGGTCGCTCGTCAATTTCTTGCTTTTCGCGATTCCCGCGATACGTTTCTTGACCTCTGTTACAGATCTCTTGAGACGCTGATACGTCACGATCTACAGGGGTTTCTAGTCCATAGCCACATTCATGACAACGATGATAACGATCAGATAACTCTTTGCGAACTTCGCTCCTACAATTGGGGCAGGTTTGCGATGTTCCGCGACTATCCACCCGTCCCAAGAAGACATCTCTTTTCTTGGCTACATACTCTAGTTTGTCCCTAAAACTGCCGAAAGCAGCATCTAGAGTATGCTTCCCTAAAAAGCCTTTTGCCATAGTACGAAAGTCACAATCTTCTAAATAGATCGTGTTCGCCATACCGCACAATTTATGAGCGAGTTTGAACTGAAAATCATCTCGTCTTGCACTAATGTAGTTATGTTGCTTGGCTACTTTAAGCCTTGCTTTTTCATAATTCTTTCCTCGTTTTATCTTTCTAGATAAGCGTCGTTGGAGTACTTTCAACCGCCTTTGCGCTTCCTTGAAAAATTTAGGTCTGGGTTCTGTATATCCGTCGCTCGTCGCAACGTAGGAGAGCAATCCGACATCAACCCCAATTTCGTGACCGTGAGGAATAGGATTAGGAATATCAAGATCCGCTTCTATAGCTATCACCGCAAACCAGCCTACTGCTTTCTTTACAATTCTGACTTGTTTGACTATAAATCCGTCTGGTATTGGTCGATGCAAGTTAATCTTTAAGCTTCCTAGCTTGGGTAACTTAATTGCTGTATCAGACAGAGGATTTTCTCTGAACTGAGGAAACAACATCGACTTAAGTTGACCGTACTTTTTCCAGCGAGGAAAACCAAATCCCCTCTCGCGAAAAAAATCCCAAGCATCATGCAAACGTCTAATGTTCGTCTGTAACACTTGGGATGGAACGGATTTTAATCTGGGAAACTTTTTCTTAGCTTTGGGTAGATTGTTTTGCTGCTGGTGATACCCAGGAAATGGATAGTCCGCAGCCATGATGTACTCTGACTTTAAGCTACAACGATCTATAGGACATTTTCTGCTGGATATCCAATCACGTAGCTCTTTAAGAGCATAGTTATAACTAACTCGCAAAGTTTCAAGCCACTCGTCGAGAAGCTCTATCTGCTGAGCGTTTGGGTATAATCTGTATCGGTAGTTGAGTACAAGCATCAAAGTATTTACCAGGTTACATCACAGTTGGTAAATACTCGTTTTCGAGGCATCGAGCCTCTTAACTCGTAGCCTTTTCATACATGCGGCAAACTACGCGCCTTTGTGACGCTGAATTAGTTTGCTTCACTGTCGTTCCACAAATAATTACAGTCGCGGGACTTCTCAGGCTAAAGGTTAAAAAAATTTGGATACTAAAATCTGGTCTGATTAAAAAATTACCAAATTGATTTTATATTATGTTTAACTTAGGTTACAGAATCTCAACTATCAAATGTCGGTGCGATTAAAAAATGTAGACTATATCAGAAGTAATATCAGTTTACTTTTTGATTGAGACAGATAACTCATAGCTAAAAGCTAAAAGCTAAAAGCTAAGAGCTAAAACCAATAAATTATGTGTCTTAGTTAAAAACTGAAATGATATAAAATCAGATAGAAGTCGATCAAGACAAAATGCACGTTTATTAGCGATAATTGTATAGTTCTTGTATCGACTTGATTTTTTGCCGATATCAGCAGTTATAAATAAGCAATATTAAAAATATGGACATTACCAGTGATTTGCACGTTATTGAAACGAGACCTTTGTTAAGTCCCGCTTTTATTAAAAGTGAATTACCCTTGACGCAAGAAGTTGCCCACCTGGTAACACA
>JBCCDL010000737.1:0-3512 GCA_039030815.1 Cyanobacteria bacterium P01_A01_bin.83
AAACAAAGCTGCCCCAATGGGTGCGCCGAAAAAAGCACCTAATGCTGCACTCATGCCACAAAAAGTCAGAATCCTGGCTGATATTTTAGTTAGCTTCAATTTATCCCCTAACCAACTGCCCAAGCTACCATTAACCTGAACTAAAGGTGCTTCGGGTCCCGCACTACCTCCAGAGGTAATGGCAATTAAAGAGGCAATTACCATCGCTGGACTTTTATGAATATCAATTTTCCCTGGACTATGAATTTTATCGACTACCTGAGCCATTTCTCCAGGAAGCCCCATATAGTAAAGGACTAAACCTACTAAAAAACCACCCACCGTAGTAGCAATCCAAACATAGTTACTAGAGGGAAGCCAACTAGGAAAATAAGGCTTAACTATTTCAGGCAGGGTATGCCACATCCCGTGCATCATGGCTTCTAATACAAAGTAGTAAATGGTAGCCACCATCCCGCCAGCAATACCCCACAGCACAGAGCATAAGCTGGGAGTAGGTTAGTTGTCGACCACTGCTACTGCCGTTTGACTTGTTCTTACCGTTGCCATTACTTATTTCAATCTGACCATTTAAATCCATAGTTACTCCTAAAAATCTGTGTCATTTAATACTTTTTTAAAAACCAGTAACAATAGCTACATTTTTCTACTCGTCTTTGTATGATGGAAATATAGTTGCCCGAAAGAATTGCCCATGAAATCTCCCAGAATAAAATCCCCAAAAAAGTCCCCTGATGTGCTGTATGTCCCCTCTTATTGAAGAAGTTTCAACATCTGCGAGAAAATAATCATCGCTTTGTCGATTTTGATTACTTCAATGGCTGTAAGTTCACTTCCGCTGGTTCTAATTGCTCTCAGTTCCACCCAAACACCAGAAACTACTACATTGCCGTAGCAAAAGGAGTAAAGTTAAACTAAACAACAAGGCTTAAGAAAAAGGCAAATCAAGTTAAATGTAAGATGCGGTATTGATCGCTAAAGGAAAAAATTCCAGACATAAAATTATTTACCTATTTGATACTTACAGCTTTTAAATTATTGGTCTTTTGGCAGTTTTAGATCGGGCAAACAAATTTAAATATAGTTAATTTTGTAATCAATATTTTTATTTTTTATTGATAGAAAGCACAGTCATTTTACAAATAATAATATATATTTGCGCTGCTAAAAATATTTAGTTTTAATTAAAGACCAATTAATAGCTAAATCTATTGTGATTTGGTCACAGCATGATGTATCTAAAAGCACATAGACTATTAAGCTAAATTATTTTAATATTTCTTTATGTTTATTAATTCAGTTATTGATAATGTCATGATTTGCCGATAAAGTTAATTTTTAAAGCATTTTTTCAAAGGCTAAGTAAAAATAAAAAAAAAATTAATTAGTCAAAAAATATACTAAAAATTTAAGCTATTTTGTTTATCATCGGAGGCTGGAGATTCAGCATTAAGCATTATAAGTATCATTGCTTAATTTCTTAGCTAACTAAATGACATGTTTGTTCAGGTCGTAATTTTTTTAAAATAATTTGTATATGTCATAAAAGTAATTATGTTTCGCTTAAAACTAGGAATGTACCTGATATCATCACTATTTGATTTCCCTTAAAGAGACTTACGAAGTTAGAGAAAGCTCCGTCGTTTGCAGAGCCGCGAACGCTTTCGCGTTTAGTGCCGTGCGAAGCACGGTCAGAGGCGTTAGCCTCGCGCTCAAGATGCGAAGCATCCCATTGCGCGTAAGCGCTGCCTTTGGGCGCGGGGTCTCTCTGACGAGGGACCCACAGCGCAATTTGGGCATCCGCCCTGTCCCCCATGTAGGCGTAAGTTTGACCGCGCCAGTAATCAAGCTGTCTTGAGCCTGCTCCAACGTGGCGGTGAATTGGCATAGAAGAAGAAAATTAAATCTACCGATGAGGTTCAATGCAACTAGTTAATCGCTTAAAGTTCGATAATTTGAGAGGAGATTTGTTTGGCGGATTAACCGCTTCGATAGTTGCGCTGCCCTTAGCTTTAGCTTTTGGGGTTGCTTCGGGGGCAGGTGCGATCGCAGGGCTTTATGGAGCGATTTTTACAGGTTTTTTTGCCGCTTTACTGGGCGGTACACCATCTCAGGTAACTGGTCCCACTGGTCCGATGACGGTGGTAATGGCTACTGTTTTTACCAATCTGATCGCGGCGAATCCTGAAAGTGGGATAGCAATGGCTTTTACGGCAGTTATGCTCAGTGGCGTGTTTCAAATTTTGTTTGGCATTCTGCGCCTAGGACAGTTTATTATTCTGATGCCTTATACAGTTGTTTCTGGCTTTATATCTGGTATTGGGGTAATTATCGTAGCGTTACAGCTTGCACCTTTGTTGGGTTATCCAGCCCAGAGTAATGTCCTAGCAGGACTACAGCAGTTACCCGAAGCTCTGGCATATCCTGACACCACAGCAGCAGGATTGGGCATTTTAACCCTAATGATCGTGTTTGGTTGGTCTGGGGAAAGAGCGAAAGTTGTTCCCTCACCTCTGTTGGCACTGATTGTTTGTACCTTAATCTCAATTGTAGTATTTCCCAATAGTAATATTGATCGGATTGGCTATATTCCCCAGGGATTTCCTCAGCTACAGTTACCTCGACTCAATCTCAATCAGATCAAAGATATTGTTAGTTATGCTTTAATGCTGGCTACCATAGGAGCGATCGACTCATTGTTAACCTCTTCAGTGGCTGATAATATTACCCGTACTCACCACGATTCGGAACAAGAATTGATCGGGCAGGGAATTGGCAATCTAATGTCTGGATTATTTGGGGGGCTTCCTGGTGCGGGCGCAAGCATGCTTACCGCGATCAACGTTCAGGCGGGCGGAAAAACTCTCTTATCGGGCATGTTCCACGCCTTGATGTTACTTTGTATTGTCCTTTGGGCTGGGAAAACAACGGCTCAAATCCCCCATACTGTACTGGCGGGCATTTTAGTTCAGGTAGGGATTGAAATTATCGACTGGAGCTTTTTGTGGCGTGTCTGTCAGGTATCTATGCGAGCGACACTAGTTACTTATGGGGTATTATTCCTGACAGTATTTGTTGATTTAGTCACGGCGGTTGTAGTGGGGGCTTTTGTAGCCAATATACTAACAATTCATCGGTTAACTAGTATTCAAGTAGAACAGGTTCGAGTGGTCGCCAGTATTGATGATGAGCCGATCAGTGAATTAACCCCTGAAGAATCTCAACTGCTGCGTCAGGTTCAGAAACAAAGACGAATTATTTTGGTTCATATGAGTGGTCCCATGAGCTATGGGGCGGCAAGAGCGATCGCTTTTCATATGGGGCAGAATTTTGATATTTTGATTCTCGATTTCACTAATGTGCCATTAATAGGGGTAACGGCGGCAATGACCATTGAAGCTGAAATCAAAGCAGCCCGCCGTCAACGGCAGGGAGAGATTTTTATTGTTGGGGCTAGTGGTCAAGTCAAGGAAAGACTAAGTAAGTTTCGCGTTCAGGATACGCTACCAGCA
>JBCCDL010000738.1:0-3504 GCA_039030815.1 Cyanobacteria bacterium P01_A01_bin.83
CGTTAAGAATAAATAGAGATATGATCGCGCATACCAAGATGAAAAAATTAAAACAACTTCTAACACTTATTACTTATTACTTATTACTCATTACTTAAAAGCGATTGACCCTAAACACACACCCTTAACTTGTCACCAATGGCTATTAGCTATTAGCGTATGGCAAATAGAGTCTTGAACTCCACCTGATACGGGAAGCAAAACTTCCCCAGTCTGCAAAGCAGACGATGGCACGAATGTGCCGTGACACCGCAAGGCGGACAAAGGCGTACCGCCGCATGTAGTCTTAGATTCAATTGCGCTTTTAACAGTCAAACCAAAGCTAAAGGCTAAGGGCTAAAGGCTAATAGCTTTTTGATAAATTTTTATTTACTCGATTATTCCCCAAATTAATCTTTCCGATAACTATAAAAAAAGCTATTATGGTAAATCGTGAGTTTTTATACTAGCCATGAATGCTGAAGCAATTATACGTTCGGTTGAGTCCGAACATCTAAAGTCGGATATCCCCGCAATTTATGTTGGAGATACCGTAGAAGTAGGGGTGAGAATCACTGAGGGGAATAAGGAACGGGTGCAGCCCTACAAAGGCACTGTGATTGCCAAACAAAACGGCGGGATCAGTGAAACTATTACAGTGCGTAAAATTTTCCAAGGAGTCGGGGTAGAAAGAGTATTTTTACTACATTCTCCTATAATTGATAAGATCAAGGTGGAGCGTCGCGGTAAGGTACGTCGTGCTAAATTATACTATTTACGCGATCGCGTTGGGAAAGCCACTAGAATCAAACAGCGTTTTGATCGACCAATTAAATAGTCTCGCTTATGGACGGATAAAGTTAATCTGTCAAAAATCTTGCAAAATAAGATATAATTGGTAGGCTTTAACTTATAATTTAGTTAACAGCTCAGCATGCGTCTTTAGTTCAGTTGGTAGAACGTCGGTCTCCAAAACCGGATGTCGAGGGTTCAAGTCCTTCAAGGCGCGTAACCAAACTTAAGCTTATTTTAAATAGTATTTTGACGGAAGATTAGCTTTCAAATACATAGTTTACTGCGATCAATAAGCTTGGAATACTGCCAAAATGATTAGCCTGACAACCTCTAATATTTACTTAATAATTGCTTAAGAGTTAAGCTAATTAGTAGTAGTTGGCATTTTTGACAACAGTAAAATTTAAATTATAAAGAGCGAATACTCTGGCGAGGCAAAAGTTTTGGCTAAAAAAGATCTAGTAAAAAAAGAACAACCGGCAGTTAAAGAAGCAGCAAATGGTAACGGTGCTGCTAATTTTGCGGTTCAAACCAAAGAAGAATTAGGCAAAGTTGTCTGGCCTTCTCGTCAGCAACTGATTAGTGAATCAGCAGCCGTAATTTTGATGGTTATTTTCGTGTCTACAATTATTTATTTAATTGATAAATTCTTTGCCTGGGGAGCAGGAAAGGTATTTTAAATTATGACTAATACCGCAGACATACCAGAAGATGATAATAATCAGCAACCAGAAGTCAAGGTAAACGTCAGAACTAAAGCTAGCCCTCGCTGGTATGCAGTTCAGGTAGCTTCAGGATGTGAAAAGCGCGTCAAGACTGATATTGACATGCGAATTCAAACCCTAGATATTAGCGATCGCATTATTCAAGTTCAGATTCCGCAAACCCCAAGCGTTAAAATTCGTAAAGATGGCTCTCGCTACACCAGCGATGAGAAAGTTTTTCCTGGCTATGTCTTAGTCAAGATGCTGATGGATGATGACGCCTGGCAGGTAATTAAAAATACCCCCAACGTGATTAACTTTGTGGGTGCGGAACAAAAACGTCGCTACGGCAGGGGCAGAGGTCATGTCAAACCATTACCTTTATCTCGTGCCGAAGTAGAACGGATCTTCAAGCAATCGGAAGAACAAGAGCCTGTCATTAAAATTGACATGGAAATTGGTGATAAAATTGCTGTTCTCTCTGGTCCGTTTAAGGAATTTGAAGGAGAGGTGATCGAAGTCAGCCCAGAAAGAAGCAAGCTTAAAGCTTTATTGTCTATCTTTGGGCGCGATACTCCAGTAGAGTTGGAGTTTAATCAAGTGGAAAAACAAAACTAAATAATGCCTAGAAAAGTTGTAGCCTTAATCAAATTAGCTTTACCTGCGGGTAAAGCTAACCCTGCACCTCCCGTTGGTCCGGCTTTGGGTCAACACGGTGTCAATATCATGGCATTTTGTAAAGAATACAATGCCAAAACAGCAGACAAAGCAGGATTAGTAATTCCTGTGGAAATATCTGTCTTTGAAGATAGAAGTTTTACTTTTATCCTCAAAACTCCTCCTGCCTCCGTTTTAATCAAAAAAGCGGCAGGAATTGATAAAGGAGCAAGTGAGCCTAACAAGCAGAAAGTCGCCACTATTACTCAAGATCAGCTTAAGGAAATTGCTCAAACCAAGCTACCCGATCTCAATGCCAATGACATTGAAGCGGCAATGAAAATTGTTGCGGGAACAGCTAAGAATATGGGCGTGGCGATAGCTGAATAAGATCACTCAACATTTTTAAAAATTTTAATGGGGAGAGGCAAATGCTTCGCTAGTTACCCAAGGAGTAAAACATGGTTCAAAAAATGTCTCGTCGGATGCGAGAACTGGTCAAGAAAGTTGATGAAGATAAGGCTTACGAGCCGATTGAAGCACTAAACCTGCTCAAGGAAACGGCAACAGCCAAGTTTGATGAGACGGCAGAAGCTCATATCAAACTGGGGATCGATCCCAAATATACCGATCAACAGCTTAGAACAACCGTAAGTCTACCAAAAGGGACTGGTCAAACCGTTAGAGTTGCTGTAATTGCTCGCGGAGAGAAGGTCAAAGAAGCTGAAGAAGCTGGGGCAGAGATTTTTGGTTCAGAAGAGCTAATCGAAGATATTCAAAAAGGCATGATGGATTTTGATATCTTAATTGCTACTCCTGACATGATGCCGAAAGTAGCCAAACTAGGACGGGTATTAGGACCCAAAGGCTTGATGCCTTCTCCCAAAGGTGGCACTGTAACAGCAGACTTAGAACCAGCAGTGAGTGCATTCAAAGCTGGTAAGTTAGAATTTAGAGCTGACAAAACAGGCATTGTTCATGTTATGTTTGGTAAGGCATCTTTTTCAGCAGAAGATTTATTAGAGAATCTCAAAGCTCTACAGGAAACCATTGACCGTAACCGCCCTAGTGGTGCCAAAGGTCGTTACTGGCGAACTGTTTATGTTTCTGCTTCCATGGGTCCATCAATCCAGGTTGATGTCAGTGCCTTACAAGATTTAAGTTTAACTCAAGCAGCCTAAACGAAAATTCGTAATTAATCCACTACAAATAAATATCTTAATCAAACGACTATTACCAAAGACAGCGGGCGCGTTGATTCGCTTAATTTCCTGCCGAGGTCAATGTCTAAAAGTTTAAATCTTTCCTCTCTATATGAGAAAGGAAACTAAACCTAGGCAACCTCTGGCATGAAGCTGGAGGTTTTGTC
>JBCCDL010000739.1:0-3502 GCA_039030815.1 Cyanobacteria bacterium P01_A01_bin.83
ATCAAAGCAATTTTCTACTAATTCATTCCATAGAGAAAAATTATATTCCTGACTGCCTAAAATTATCTCTTAAAAGTTATTTGTACTCTGTCCATTTGTAACTACTCTATTAGAAGATTCTAGATAATTAAAACTATATTCTTGACGTTGAACAAGATTCTCAAGAGCTAGAAAAAATTTTTGGAGATATTGAAAGTAGATACATAATTGTACCAGGTTAACTTGTCCTAACCTAACCTGGTACGACTATATTTTCTGCTTCGGCTTCAACGCCCCTGCTACAGTAATAAAATAAATAAAACTAGCTACAAGTTTACTTGTTTAATTACCAATCAAAGATAAATTATGCACAACGATCTGGTTCCTTTTTTGGCAGGTGTCGGCTTATTAGTCGCCTATTTGTTTTTCTCCGCCGCTACAGAAATGGGGACAAAATTACCCTGGAAGAAATAGTTTAAATTTAATCGACTTTACGCAGTACCTGCCACAAATTGATGTTGTTAGTCAAATACCCACCAGCTATTAAGCGCTAACTGCTAACCATAGCTAGATGGGCATCTAACATCATTATTTAAAATGGATAAAATATGGGAGTCAAGGTAATGGTAATTAGCCAAAACAAAGCGTTGAGAGGAATTCCTACCCGCATAAAATCACTAAAGCGATAGCCCCCAGGACCATAAACCATCAGATTAGTTTGATAGCCAATTGGGGTCGAAAAGCTAGCGGATGCACCAATCATAATAGCGATCGCAAAGGGGGTAAAGTTGACGGATAGATTTTGTGATAGCGCTAAAGCAATGGGAAATACCAAAGCAGCAGCAGCGTTATTGGTAATTACCTCAGTCAGAATATTAGTCACGCCATAAATAATAGCTAAAGCCAGCCAGGGGTTATCTCCTGAAAGTTGAATTAAACTACTGGCGATCGCTCCTGCTGCCCCAGTAGTCTCTAAAGCTTTACCAATACTTAAGGCTGCGCCAATTACCAGCAGTACCGACCACTCAATATTTCTGAAAGCTCTAACAGAGGAACAGCAGCGGGTTAATATCATTGCCACGGAAGCTAAGATTGCCGCCTTCAGCATACTTAAAACACCAAAAGCAGCCAGCAATACCATCATTGCCAAAATCAGCATCGCCAAGGGCGCTTTTTCGTGGCGCAAAGGTTCTGAGTCTGGAATGCCGTTTACTAAGTAGAAATCATTAGAAATGCGTTGTTGGGAGAGGAAATTAGCATTAGCTTCTACTAACAGAGTATCTCCAGGACGAAGACGAATGTTACCAATTTTTCCATTTAAACGGTATCCATTGCGGGCTACTGCTAGCACTACCGCATTATACTGAGTTCTAAATTGTCCTTCCCGAATCGTCTTGCCCACTAGCGGACAGGTATTAGACACTACTGCTTCAATTAAACAGCGTTCATCACGAGGAGTATCTAACTTAAGAACTTCATCGGTAGCTGGCTGTAATCCTCGCAGACGGTGCAGATCGACAATAGAATCAATCATGCCGATAAACACTAAGAGATCGCCACCGCGTAAAATTTCTTTGGGGCTAACCGCAGGGATAATTAGCTGATTACGAATAATTTCAACTACATATAGTCCTGGTAGATGTCTCAATCCAGCTTTTTCAATACTCTTGCCAATTAATGGGCTATCGTTTGGCACCATCATTTCTACAGTGTATTGACGCACATCGTCAGATTCACTAATAACAGGTTGACGACTGGGAAGAAGCCAACGATGGGTAGTAAATAAATAGATTATCCCCATAATCGCACAAGGTAGTCCCACCAGCGCTAAATCAAATAGTTTTAAACCTGGTAAGTCTGTAGAAGAAACCAAAAGACCGTTGACGACTAGATTAGTACTGGTTCCAATTAAAGTGCAAGTTCCACCAAAAATTGCAGCATAACTAAGAGGAATCATCAATTTGGAGGGACTAATCCGCAACTTTCGCGACCAATCACTAACCACGGGAATGAACATTGCTACCACTGGAGTATTGTTCAAAAAGCCACTCAACCCCATTACTGGTAACATCAACCGCAGCAAAGCCTTATTGTGTCCCTGGGGCAGTCCTAGAACCCGTTGAGAAATCCAGTTTAAGCCTCCTGTTTGCGACAATCCAGTAACTACGATATATAGCACTGCTACCGTAATCATTCCAGGATTGCTAAAACCTGCTAAGGCATCTTGTTCAGATAAAATTCCACTGACAAATAAAACTGCCGTCCCGCCCAAGAACACTACTTCGGCAGAAACATTAGTCAAGGCATTAAACAAGAAAACTGCGATAGTAATGCCAATCGTTACCCAGGCACGCCAATCGAGATCGAAATTGGGAGAAGTTGCCATATAGGAAAACAACCCCATAAGAGCTGCGATCGCAAATCCCATTAAACTCATTAAAGCCCAGTGTTTCCAGGTTTTACGAGCTAAAATACGCTGAGAAAGAGGTCGTGCTTCCATACTATAGATTCTCTTAATACTAGCCACATTAGACGCCAGTGTATCATAAAAAAAAATGAAATGTTTTAAAATTAAATTCAAATACGTATTGAAGTAAATTTAGATTTTTTTTAAATATTAGCTGGAGTTGTGGCAAACTCGCACTATAACAAAAATTTTTTAAAATGAATAAATCATTAAAAGCTGCCAGCGAGTCAGAGTTTGTAGATAATTTGATTCATCATAATTTTTTATTTAAAGATCTTGATTCTGAGTTGATTGCTAAATATATTAATCCAGAAGAATTGATCGGGGAAAAACTATATTCAAGTCGCCCTGTATATACTGCATTCGGTACCGATACCGCTTTAGAACATCTTTATCTAGTGGTTAGCGGGGGTCCAATTGTAGTTCGCAGCACCCCTTTAGACCGTATTATTGCCATTACCTACAGTAATAGCTGCTTTGGTATGCAAAATTTGGCTTTGAGCTATGGTAACTATTCTCGGGCTTTCCCTAGTCTAGTGGAGGCTTATAAGACAACAGATGTCGTTAAAATTCCCTTGGAAACAGTTCGCTTAATACATTTAGAATCCGAATTGTTTCGTCAACGCTACGGGTTAATGTTTGAATTGCAGGAAAAGTTTCAATATCATTTGCTCAACTGTAGTACTTATCCACCTCAAGCTGTAGCAGCACTACTGCGAGCTTTAATTTATCAGGAAAGAGAGCTAGGTAATCAACCTCAGGACAATGAATATGTATTTGATTTACCTATAGAAGTTATTACTAAAGCCTGTCAGTTAAATCATCGTACTGTAGAACAAGTCTTGAAAGGAATGACTAAGGTGGGACTGTTGAAAGTCTCTAAGAATAACCATGATTTAATAACAGTAATCAATCCCGAGGAACTAAAGGTAGTTTATGGCACAACTCGCGACAAGGTTTCCTGGTGGCCGTTGCGGTAGAACTTATCAGCAGAATTAAATATATAAATACGCAAGCGTGTGAATTAGCTTTGGTAAAAAGTTATTAGTTCGTAGC
>JBCCDL010000740.1:0-3501 GCA_039030815.1 Cyanobacteria bacterium P01_A01_bin.83
GATATGCCAGCGATCGCTCTTACGGATCATGGGGTAATGTATGGTGCGATCGAGTTGATTAAGGTATGTCGCAAAAAGGGTATTAAGCCGATCATTGGTAATGAGATGTATGTTATTAATGGCGACATTGAAGTTAATATTACCGAAAAGAAGAAACGCCATCGCAAGTATCATCAGGTAGTCTTAGCGAAAAACACCCAGGGATATAAGAATCTGGTTAAGCTAACCACGATCTCTCACCTCAAAGGTTATCAAGGTAGCGGTATTTTTGCTCGTCCCTGTATCAACAAAGAATTGTTAGAGAAATATCATGAGGGGTTAATTGTTACCAGTGCCTGTTTAGGAGGAGAGGTACCCCAGGCGATTTTAAAAGGAGATTTGGCACATGCTGAGAAGGTAGCTAAATGGTATCAAAGTATATTTGGTGATGATTATTATTTAGAGATTCAAGATCACGGATCGCCAGAAGACAGAATAGTTAATGTGGCAATTCGGGACATCGCCCGTAAGTTAGGTATTAAGATTATTGCCACTAATGATTCCCACTTTATTTCTTGCTATGATGTTGAAGCCCATGATGCCTTATTGTGTATTCTGACGCAAAAACGCATTACCGATGACAAACGACTACGCTACAGCGGGACAGAGTATCTCAAGTCTGCTGATGAGATGCGGTTATTATTTCGCGATCACCTAGAAGATGAAGTAATTGAATCAGCGATCGCTACTACCGTAGAAGTTGCTGATAAAGTGCAACCTTATAATATTCTCGGTGAACCTCGTATCCCTGATTATCCCGTACCTGCGGGACATACTGCCGATAGTTATTTAGAGGAAGTTACTCGTCAAGGATTACTCGAAAGGCTTAAGTGTCGCAACCATACAGAAGTTCCCCCTGAATATATGCAGCGGATTGAAGTTGAACTTCAAGTTATGCAAGAGAAGGGGTTTTCTACTTACTTTTTAGTAGTGTGGGACTATATTAAATATGCTAGAGATAATGATATCCCAGTAGGACCTGGTAGGGGATGCGTATTAGGTAATACCCAGGTAATGTTATCTAGTGGTCAAGAGATAGCAATTAAAAATATTAAAGTAGGGCAAGAGATAGTTACCCACCAAGGAAATCTACAAACAATTACTCATAAACATGAATATGATTGTGATGAAGAAATTGTAAAATTAAAAGTCAGTAATTTAGAATTATCTTTGACTCAGGATCATAAAATTTGGGCAGTTATAACCGAAGATTGTGTAGTTAAGGTCGCCAAGAAAGCAACTGTTTGTAAGCCTACTTGTACTAGATACTGCAAACCAAAACCTTATCAAGATTATTCTTTACAATGGATTGAAGCAGGAAAACTCAAAGAAAATGATTTTTTAGTTTTTCCACGAGTTCCTTCTGCTGAATCAGAAATTACTTTTGACTTATTAGATTTTGTCGAACACAAAGAATATTTACAGTTTGACAATGGGTTTATCTGGTATGAAATTGGTACTAATCATTTAACAACTAAAAAGATTCCTCGCTATATTAAATTCAATGAAGACTTTGCCAGACTGTTAGGGTACTATATTGCTGAAGGATGGTCAAGACTAGGAGAAAGAGAATGTGCTGTTGGTTTTTGCTTATCCAAAAATGAGACTAATTATGCTAATGAAATTGTCTTTCTACTTGAGCATATTTTTGGGTTAGAATCATCGATTATTCCTCATAAAACTCGTTATGCTCAACAGGTTATTGGTTACTCTCGAATTGTCGGAGAGTTTTTAACTGCTTTAGTTGGCAAAGGAGCAAACAATAAAAGGATACATAGCAATATTGTTACTCATGGTAAATCTGAATATATCAAGATATTAATTGCCTATCTATTTCGCGGCGATGGTCATGCAGGGAATAAAGAAAAAACAACTACCATAAAATATTCAACTACATCTAAAGTCTTAGCTTCTCAGTTGAGATTATTGCTCGCCCGCTTTGGCTATTGGGCATCAATTATTGTCAGAAAACACAAGCAGAATAGTAATTGGCATCCAGAATATTCCGTTAAATTAGCAGGCAAGCAATTGTTGAATTGGAATGCTGATTTTCTTGATTTTCCTATTGGTATTAAACAGCAAAAGTTTTATCGTAACGACAGTTTTTTTATAGACGATCGCTATATTTATCTCAAGATTAGATCCGCAACTAGATTCCACCATACAGGAAAAGTCTATGATATTACTGTTCCTGAAGATACTTCCTATGTCGGAAATGCGATCGCGATTCACAATTCCGCCGCCGGTTCTTTAGTGGCATATTGCCTTAAGATTACCAATATTGATCCAATCCATCACGGCTTATTATTTGAGAGATTTCTCAATCCTGAACGGAAATCTATGCCTGATGTAGATACAGATTTTTGTCCCGATCGCCGTGCTGATATGATTAAGTACGTTACGGACAAGTATGGTGAGGCTAACGTTGCTCAAATCATCACCTTTAACCGTATGACTTCCAAGGCGGTGTTAAAAGATGTGGGTCGGGTGCTAGGTGTAGACTTTGGCGATCAAAATCGCATTGCCAAAATGATTCCCGTAGCCCGTGGTAAACCCGCCAAGCTAAAGGTAATGATCTCTGATGATACCCCCGAACCCGCTTTTAAACAGGCTTACGAAAACGAAAGCGTTAAGATCTATAACGATAATAAAGAAGAAGTTGGTTCAGTCGCAATCCGCAACTGGGTAGATATGGCAATTCGGATTGAAGGTACTAATAAAACCTTCGGGGTTCATGCAGCGGGAGTGGTAATTTCTTCGCAACCATTAGATGAAATTGTACCGCTACAAAAGAATAATGACGGGTCGGTAATTACTCAATATTATATGGAAGATGTTGAGGCAATGGGTCTATTAAAAATGGACTTTCTGGGCTTGAAGAATCTGACTACTATTCAGCGGGCAGCGAGTTTGGTACAGAAAACACAGAGGGTTACTTTAAATCTAGATCAAATACCTTTAGATGAGAAGAAAGCTTTAGAAATCATTGCCAAAGGCAAGCAAAAAAAATTACCACCAGATATCCAAGAAACACATAAGCTATTGCGCGCCGGTGATTTAGATGGTATCTTTCAGCTAGAATCGGACGGTATGAAGCAGATTACTAGAAACTTAAAACCCTCTGGTATTGAAGATCTTTCTTCTATTTCCGCACTTTATCGTCCTGGTCCATTGGATGCAGGTTTAATCGATATTTTTATTAATCGCAAACATGGTCGAGAGAAGGTCAGTTATCAACATCCAATATTAGAACCAATTCTCAAAGAAACCTATGGTGTAATTGTTTATCAAGAGCAAATTATGAAGATTGCTCAGGAATTGGCTGGTTATTCTTTAGGGGAAGCAGACCTTCTTCGGAGATGTTTGTCTGGCTCGACTACTGTAATCGATACTGATACTGGAGAATTAGTAACTTTAAAAGAAATAGCTAGTAACCCTCAAGATTGGTTAAATAAAAAGGTA
>JBCCDL010000741.1:0-3500 GCA_039030815.1 Cyanobacteria bacterium P01_A01_bin.83
ATAACTTTGTGCCAAAGGTTCTTTTAAAGCAAAATCTGCTGCATATACCATCAGTTTCTTCGGGGTACAGCCACGATTAAGACATGTTCCTCCCACCTTCTCTTTTTCGATCACGGCTACCTTCATGCCATAATTAGCAGCTTTCTTAGCTGCCGCCATCCCACCTGTACCTGCACCGATAATTAAAAAATCGTAGTCTGCCATTTTATTCTCCAGTTAATTTTAAAAATTTATTAGTTGATGTTTGCGCTATTTGTTCCCTTAGCTGTCCGACAACAGAGCATCAATTTTTTCTTGCCATTGTTGCAAACTAGATTGAGATGACAAGTCTGTAACTTCTGCACCATTAATAAACCAGGTAGGAGTAGACCAAACCCCCCTAGTAATAGCAAAGCGAGCAGGTATTCTTGCCTGGTTATATATTTCCTTACTATTTAAAAGTTGAATAAATTGGGCTTTGTCTGTCCATTCTGTCGCATCTACTGCATACATAGCCAATAAGTTATGCCAGTCAGTTTGAGTTTTATCTTTAAAAGCTTCGTTAGCAAATTCTGCTTGATGATCGAGAAGATAGCTGACAAAACTAACAAACTTTTTCGGATCTTTTTCGGCAATAGCGATCGCTGCTTTGGTAGCATCCCAACTCTGGCGATGATTGCCCAGAGTCATGGGCTGTAAAATCAAATATATTTGTTCGGGAGAGTAAGCAGCTACAACCTGTAGAATTGTCTGCCAACCTTTCTTGGAGAAAGGACACTCAAGGTCGAAAAACATCTCGATCTGTACTGGTGCCTCGCTGCTACCTAATCTATAGCCACTGGGACGTTGGGGAATGGGAATTGGCATTTAACTTGTGTTTTATAATTTGCTGGCGATCGTCTATAAGGTTTACTTGGCAATATTTTCCATACAAACGTTAACTTTACATTTCTGAAGTAGAAATACCTCTATCTCTAGCAATAAAAAGTTTGATAAACAAATAATTTTTGTTTATGTAATGGCAATAAACAATGGTGTGTTCTGCCTTCCTCACTGCTTTATGTCGCGTACAGATGACTATCAGACAGGATATGAGGTTGTCAAAGTGTAATGTTAGCTATTATTTACTTACAATATTTCATAAGTTCAACGATAGAATTGATTGCGTTAATATTTAACCATTATTAACCACATGCAAAATAAAACTTCCAACATCACAATCGAGCAACTGGATAGCAATAAGCTAATTTTACAAGTCAAACCCATCCTTGTTCATCGTTTAATGATGTTTATTTTAGGCTTAATAGTTCTTTTTTTATAGTTTCCTTTTGTGTGCCTTACTCAATTAATTTAACTTGAGATAGATCTAAGTACGGGACAAAAAATTGAATAGAATTACTCAAAGCATTACGTATCAAGGACTTTTGGTAAATCAATAAACTTAGAGAAATGGTATTAGTTATTTAGTTTAGAATTGAAATGTAATTAGTTTAGATACTCAATTAATTAATAAATTGCAGCTAATCAATTAAGCTCATAAAAATTTGTCTCAGTTGCTTCAGCTATAAGAGTTACTGAATAAGCAGGAAGCACAATCAAATTATTCCCTTCTTGACTACTTTTCATGAACACATCTGGGTGATTAACCAAATCTTGGGGTAAGGCTGAAACTTGTCGATATTTATATTTAGAGTCAGCAAATAAGGCACTAAAGTCTACTGATTCTCTTTGATCGGAAAGATTAAGTACGATAGCTGTTTGTTTTGTCGCATTACTAAAATGCCAGCCATATAAAGCAGGATAAGCAAAGTTATTTTTACCCGTTAGCTGTGTAGACAACGGTAACTCAATCGGACTAGCGTTAGTCATTTCTTGAGTTGCTTGACCTAATAAACTTAAAGCCGAACCTGTAGCCGATAAACTCATTGGTGTAGCCTGCATTGTCTTATCAGCAGGATTAATAAAGCTATCCCTAGTATTTAGAATTGCACCGAAGAGGGAGCTTTCTATCAGGCTATGATTACAAATCGATTCAATTCTTGATTCTTCTAGAAACAGTAGGCTGGTAGCCAGATTATATAAACCATGTGTCCAACTGCCCGCAACTCTAGGGATAGGTCGGTTATTATCATCGGAGAAGATATCTTCAAATAAATTGTATTCAGTAATCCAAATTTTCTTGTTGTCAGGAATAGCCTGGTAGTTACTGTCAGCGATTAATTTTTGCCAGTTACGAAATGGTTCACCCAAAATAATTGGCACTGATTCGGTTTCAAAATAAGGATAAATATCTGTTTGCTGGGGTGGCGTATCTAAACCATGACCGTTATAAATATGTAGCGTAATGGCATCGGCAATAGGTAATACTGTACCCCGCATTACTTTATTCCAATGTTGTAGCCGTGGTGGTTTATCAGGATTAGGGACAACACCCACAATAGCAATTTGAGCATCAGGAAATTCTTGCTTAATAGCTTCTGTCCAGGCTTTAGCCGTTAAGCCATAGGCACGAGGATTGGAAAAAGTTTTTTGATAGTTGGGAATATCAAAATAGAATTTATTGCCTAATTCAACCTGCTTTATTTCTATCCCTAAATCTCGGGCGTAGCGCAACATTTCTAACTGCGATTCTAAGCTAGAAGTTAACATATTGAGGACAAATATTGGCTCAGTATTAGTAGCATTTAGACCCTGTAGAAAATCTGATAATTTACTAGCGGTGTATTGATGGGTTTTAAATCTTAAAAAGAAAGGAAGTCCTGTCGGTAAACTGTTAAACTCTTGCGTATATGCGGGCAAGCCCTTTATCTTGTGCCGCAGCGCGTCCGCGTTTTCAATTAATCCTCCCCTTTGCCAATCCCAGTAGTTACCCACATCTCCTCCTGGAATTCTTAATTTAGCAGCATATAAATCCTGCACCGCAGCTATAAAATCTAAATCAGACCAGTCCTCTACTTGAGTTGAGTTAACGTCATAACACATAAAGTCAGTTGATAAACTGCGAGATTTACCCAACTTAGCTTTAGGTATAGATGCTGATGTAAATTTATTCTCAGTATTAGAGTTATCTGTTTGTTGATTAGGAACGCATGCTGCTGTCAGAATAATTAGAACCAACAAGCAACAACAAAACCGAAAGTAAATAACTTTAATCATCTATCAATATTTGACTCATAAGATTCTATTTGTTCTTTAACTTGGCTTTGATAAACATTTACTACCAGCCCTGCCAATAACCAAAAGTAAAAAGAAAAATGTCGTAATCTAAATACTCTTTCTACAAAGGAATAAAAAAAAAGCAACGAACACAATTGAGCAAAAACTGACTGCCAGGATTTGATATTCTTTTACTTGAGTAATCTTTAATAAATTTTGCCCCACCTGATAAAGACGAAATAAGATCAATCAATTAATTCCTAATCCTACCACGCTAAAATATCTCAAAATAGCCCTGCCAGTAGGGATTGTCAAACACCTCAGCATCTCGAACTAACTTTTTCACCTCGTCTGAAGTCAAGAAT
>JBCCDL010000742.1:0-3500 GCA_039030815.1 Cyanobacteria bacterium P01_A01_bin.83
AAGTAAGTTTGAGCCTACTTCGAGACATAGCCTTCATTAATAAAAAGTTAACATTTATTGAGTCATTTTGCGTATCTTAATAAAACACAATATTAAGCAAATCTATTTTGCTGACAAAATAGATTAAGATCAATTTTATAAATTGTAATAGTAATTGGGTATGATTTAAATCTAAGTTTAAAGACCTAGTTACTAAAGAAATTAAACTTATTAGTTATTGTAAATAGCATGTTTGACGAAGTTAGAGGAGTTGCGCGAACTTGCATCGCGCAAAGCTCTGAGCGTGAGTTGAGCTTGCTCTTGGAGACAAGAACTCGACATGTTATGCCTAGCAATTTCACTTACCTTAAAGATTTTGTTCAGCCCGTACCTATCTGCCAGTCTGAAGCTGACATCGGCAGTGTCTTGTGCATTTTTCAGCATTTAAACTGTAAGCTGTTGGCTATTCCTCAAGATGGCTCTAGTTGGGGTGTAGTTTATTCAGAAGATGTGATCGGGATAATTGCCCAAGCATGGTGGGGTAAAAAAACGGCAACTGTTAGTCACCCCAAAAATACTGCTGCTCATCAGGAAATGAGCGGGATAACAACCTTCAATCTCCAATCAATAATCAAACCAGTAATGGTTTATCCAGCAGAAATGAAGCTTGATGATTTTTTGAGCCAAATGCAGGATAACCGAAGATTTGACAATCAAGACGAATATTTAATTATCGATGGTCAAGGAGAACTCAAAGGCAAGCTAGATCAAGGCAAAATCATTCAGTATTTGACCCAAAAATCCCACAAATTCTCTCAAAATATATCCCAGACATCAACTCCCCTTAGCTCCTTTTTGTGCGATCTGATTAATTTGATTCCCTTGCCCATGAAACTGGAGACAGGAGCAGGAATAGAATTAAGCTACAACAAGTGTTGGCAACAGCTAGTTAACCAGAATAATCTAAATACTAGCCCCCTCTGCCATATTACCTCTCACAGAGAAAACTATGTGGGCTTAGTCAGCGATTTAGCAAGTTCGTCAGCTCATCGACTATCTGAACAACTGATTAATTATTGCTTTGATATCTGTTCTCCAACACCACACCTCAGAGAATTAACAAAATCATCATTGCTAGATTCCCCTGCCTCAGAACAAAATCATAGCGTTGTCACATCCTCTAATTTGATAGAAGATAATGCATCATCTTGGAGCTATCTTAAGATTCCTCTAGTGGATGAATTACCTTTTCTGAGAAAAGAAGAACAAGATACTTATTGCTTAGTAATAGCGACCAGAGGTAATTCAAATAAATCTGCTTGTGAATTAGAATCCAGTTCCACAAAAAAAACTTCTAATACAGTTACTAATAATTTATTAACAGCCATCAGTCATGAGCTTAAATCTCCTTTGACAGGTATTGTGGGCTTATCAAGCCTATTAAACGAACAAAAGTTAGGTCAGTTAAACCAGGGTCAAACCCGCTATGTCGAGCTAATTCATCGTAGCGGGCAAAAAATGATGGAGATTATTGACGATTTACTGCAACTTACTAGTTTGGCGGTGGAACATCAGGAGCCAGAAATAATAAATTTAGAGCTTCTTTGCCGTCAGCTCTACCAAGAAACTGTAACTAAAGTTAATAAATTTAATGCCGAAAATTCTGAGTTAGTACATACTACCTCTGGTTTAAAGCTAGACATTGAGCTGGGAAGTGAAATTGCGATCGCCAATGGTATGCTTTTGTCCTGTGTGCTTTCTCATCTAATCTCAGAAACAATTAGGATTGATAAATCTTCAAATAAGCTAGACATCAAAATTAGTAATCTCTCAGGAATGACGGCGATTGTAGTGGAGAACAACTTGAGCGATTTTGCTCTTGGTTTATCATCTCCACAGAGTCACAGTTCCAGTACGCCAGATTTGGGGCTAGACCTAGTTATTGCGGAATACTTAGCTGAGGTTCTTGATGGTTCTATAACTCGCATTTGTTCAACAGACCGCTGCCAGTTTACTTTACTCATACCTAAAAACCAGAATCACCCCTTGGCGCAAGCAAAGGACTCTAGTCTCTCCAACATACCTTCTGCCACCCCTGAGCAAACTGATAACTCTGGCTCTAATTTAACTATCCTTTGCCTTTATCCCGAACCTGAGGCAGTTGATCTCCAGGTAAACAACAGCAATAACCCTAATTTTAATCTTAAAAGCTGGACAGATAACAACGAACAGCGTAGTAATTATCAGCACCGTATCATCGAAGCTGATAGTTTAGAGCAGGCTCATACCTTGGCTCGTATCTGGCAATTAGATGTAATTATCCTAGACAGTTATCAGCTATTGCATCCTGATAGCTATTTGCGATCGCTTTTGGAATCGGAATATCTTGCTGCGCTGCCGCTGATTACTTTAGATACCAAAACTACAGAAGCAGCAAACAAAATTTCTGGCTTAAACGTTTATCCTTGTCTGCTGCCTGCACAACAATCTAGTGTCGCAGACCTAATGCAGGTAATTCAGATTGCTACAGGAACATAATCAGTCAACAGTCAACAGTCAACAGTCAACAGTCAACAGATTATTAAATCAGATTTAAGATCAATGAGCTAGCTAGCAGAATGAAGGGTAAATACGGTGATTTCGGGACGACTACCGAAGCGAAGGGGCAATCCAGTCATCCCTAGTCCGCGATTAGTGTAGGTTATAGTGTCTTCAACTTGCTCTAATCCAGCAAAGTATTTTCTTGCCCCATAAGGCAATATCAAAGGTGCCAGAAAGGGAATTTTAATTTGTCCTCCGTGAGAATGACCTGATAATTGCAGAGCAAATTTGTGGGTCTTGGCACTTTTTTCGATATAGTCTGGTTCGTGAACCAATAAAATTGCTGTTGGATTATCCGATAGTTGAGCAATGATTTTGCTTAGATTTGGATCGCCCCAATATGGATCATCAAGTCCAGCCAAAGCCAACTTCTGCTCATCACGATTAATCATGAAAACCTGATTATTGAGCAAATTTATCTTGTTTTGCTTTAAGGTTTCGATGAGCAACTCTATATTATTGCCCCAATGATCGTGATTACCCAATACAGCAAATGTTCCCAATTTAGATTCAAGCTTGCTTAATTCAAAAATTAGTTGATTCGGCTCAAAATCTTGCCCTTGAGTAATAAAATCTCCTGTAATAGCGATCGCATCTGCTTGCTGCTGATTTACCAGTTCGATAGTCTTAGCGATTCGTGCTGCTGGCATAAATTTATTGAGATGGAGATCGCTAATTTGAACAACTTTAAAGTTATTGAAATTGTGTTCTAAATGAGGAATTGCTAAGGGGATTGGAACTACTTCAATCCAGTTGGGTTCAATCTTCTTGGCATATAAGTAGGGTTTGCTGAATGAGTTTGAATAGTTGAGCTAAAGAAGGTTACAAGCATTTTGGGTACAGAAAAAAGTGAGGAGAAAAGGGCGAAAAAGCTTGAAAATTCGTAAAAGACCCTTGCACTTTAATTAGCCAGAACAAAT
>JBCCDL010000743.1:0-3494 GCA_039030815.1 Cyanobacteria bacterium P01_A01_bin.83
TGCGATCGCGTATTGACCAACCCTAAGGCATTACATTGGAAATTAGCGTTGTTGTTTTCGGGTTTTTGGTCGTTAATCGTTAAATAAAAAATATCGGCGATTGCGAATGATTTAGTTCGGTTTTACTTCTTGGTAAAGCCATTAAAAACAGATAATATCAAGACAAATCAAAGACACAACATTTATTATTTTATTTGGGTACTACCTAAAGTACAGTCCGCAAGAGGAGGTTGAATACCAAAGTGCAGAATCGATTGCTACAAAATTTAAGCGATGTACTCAATCGAGAACAAATTCTCTCCAGCGTTAGCGATTACTCGAAAGGTACGCTAAATCCTTCGGACTTGCTGTGCAGCAGCGATCTTCAAGGTGCAACTTGTGTCAGCAAACAGCCCTCAGCTATTCCCCAAGAAAATGAAACTACCCACAGCCAAAAACATCGTCAAGCAGAGCAAAATGCTCAAAAAGAATGGCGTAGTGCAATCACTGCGGTAGAAACACTTCTCCTGGCTGAAGTGGAACAGTACCAAAATACAGTTTCTCCGACAAATTCTTCTGCAAAATTGGGGCTAGTTTTTTCTGCACCAGTACCCCTATTGAGTAGTCCAGTTCTTCGTTCTAACTTTCAGTCCGCAGTATTTACAGCAGATGCTTTCAACGTCAACGCTTTGATGCCTTGTCGGGGAACGGCGAACGAGCAATCACAAGTCGAATCAGACTCATCTTTAATCAAGTTACCTCTCATCCCTCAAGATCCCATTAGCCAAGAACAGTTTTGCTTGATACTTACTGCTAATTTCGGCTTAGTCTTGCTTGTGGGACAAGATACTCAGGGTAATGCAAAGTTTCATTTTTCTTTTGATCCTGCTACTTTAGGGCAAGTCTGGGTAACCTTGCGATCGCGTCTATTAATCGCTAACTATTATCATTTAGAAAGACTGGATAACTTAATCGAGCAATTTGCTCCGCCCAATCCTGACTATCTTTTGGTTACGAAGTTTAGCCGTCTTTTGTTGCAAAATTTACCAGGGCAAGATACGGCTGTTTCCCCACGTAAAGTAGCAACTATTGCTCCTAGTGGTAATTCTGAGCAACTTCAACCAGCTTTTGCAAACCAGGGGGCTACTAGTCAGGTAGAAATGGAACTGCTACAGGCTCTTACTCATGAAGTACGGACTCCCTTGACGACAATTCGTACTTTAACCAAACTATTATTGAAACGACAGCAAGACTTCAAGCCCAATGTAGTCAAGCGTTTGCAGACTATTGACCGTGAATGTACGGAACAAATAGAGCGAATGGAGCTGATATTTAGAGCGGCGGAATTAGAATCGACTCCGCCTTCGGCAAAAGCCGTAGAGTTAGTTCCTTTTTCCCTAGAGCGAGTATTCCATCAAAGTATTCCTCGTTGGCAAGAAAAAGCCAAACGACGTAATGTAGATTTAAAATTTACTTTGCCTTCAAACTTGCCGATGGTAGTTAGCGATCCTGGGATGCTCGACACAGTTTTAACTGGAGTGATGGAAAGTTGTACCCGTAATTTGCCTACAGGAGGACATGTAGATGTGATTGTCTCCACCGCAGGAAATCAGCTTAAGCTTCAGGTGCTTTCTCAAGCAAGCAATGTTGATAATCCTTTTAAATCATTAGGACAGTTGCTGACATTTCAACCTGCTACGGGTTGTCTTGGTCTAAACCTGGATGCAACTAAAAATATTTTTCAGGCTTTAGGAGGCAAACTTACCGTTAGGCAAAGACAAGAACAAGGAAAAGAGTTAACTATCTTCCTACCGTTGGGTAATTCTTACAACACATCTAATGCATAGTGACTGATACTAAATCCTGTTTACATACAATACTTGAAATTTTTGTGAAGGCGTGACGTGCAGAGGGGTTTAACCTGGTTTTGGACTTCCAGTTTCAAAGTAGGTTTTTAAAATCGGATTTGGTATGACAGAGATGATTGTTGGGGACAGGTTGATGCTTCTTCTAACTATTGTCGAGATTTGGTACCAGGTGAATTATAAGATTTTGTCTGACCAATAAGATTTTTACCTAAAGAAGAACGCATAATTAAAATAACCACAGCCAATAGCGAAACTGTCACCACTCTTAATTTATCTGAAAAGCTTAACTGCAAATTTCCTAGATAATGCGAACCTAGCAACGCGGTATGACCCACAGCCAAAATTAAAGCAGGAACGGTTAACAAATGAATCTGGCGCCAGCGTTGACCCAGGCTTGTTTGGAGGAGATCGCTACTAGTAATAGCCGCAGGTGTCATCAGAAAAAGGCTGAGAATACCTCCCAGCATCCCCAGACGATGCTGAGGTAGCATAAAGGAGATCGCATCTAAATTCCAGTTGAGGGAGTGATCTAACATATGGGCTGTATGAGCCATAGCCAAGACAAAAGAGCCTACTCCCAGTATTCTTCGATAACGCAAAGGTGCTGTCCACCAGACGCTTAAGGGACGGGCGACCAAAGCTAACATTAATAGTAACAAGGCACCATGTCCTGTGTAGTCCACCATCGCATCTGTACGTAGCAAAGTGAGAATACCAATGGTCAAGGTAATCCAGCCACCCAAACGAAAAAGCTGGCTACGACGATCTGCACTAATCTTAGATGCAGAGGAACCCACCACCAGCATCATCGGTACTGTACCCAGTCCAAAACAAAACATAGTTATGGCACCAGTTAATAGGCTTCCTGTTTCCACTGCCTTTAACTGTGCCGCATATAAAAAACCACAGGGAATCAAACCCCAAACTCCTCCTAAAATAACAGGTGTCCACCATCTAGAAACAGTTGCTAGTCGATTCATTCCTGAATTGAGCTGATTGTGAACTCCTCCCTGGAGAGGATGTAACAAAGGTATACGAGGCAGCCAATTTGGTTTTATTTGCCCGATTCCAAACCAAATCAATAGTATGCCCGTGAAAATTGCCATCAACTGTCTCAGGCTACTGCCAATACCTGCCAATTGCCCACCAGCAACCACAATGGAACTAAGCCCTCCCAAAGCTCCTCCAACTAGGGTATAGCTAATTAACCTGCCAATATTTAACCAAAGATGGAACCTGAATCCGTTAGTAGTGACAGAACTACGCTCTTGTGACAATGCCAGAGCCACCGTCAAAGGACCGCACATTCCTACACAATGACCAAAACTCCCCAAAAATCCCAAAGCAATAATCAGTAGTAAATCTAACACTAGTTCAGTTCAGCAATAACTCTGTTCTTTATTCCTAGCAGATTGTTGAGCAAATTTTAAGTAATTTTTACATTCTCAGGTTATTGTTAAGCAAATTTCTCCAAAAATAAAGCGATCGTCTCATGCAATTGTTAATCGCCAAACAGATCAATCCAAAAACTATTCTGGAGCAGTATCAATTTGAGTCCATGCTAAAGTTGTTAAATTCAAAGCATAGCTAAGATGGTTATCTACATACTCAGTTTTTTCATAAATCTCTCGCCAAACTTGACCACCA
>JBCCDL010000744.1:0-3489 GCA_039030815.1 Cyanobacteria bacterium P01_A01_bin.83
TTAGAATCTAGTGTTCCTCCTACTTGAAAGCGATCTCGATAAACCATAATTTATAATTACTAATTTCTAATGACTAATAGGCTGTGTAGAGAAAAGAGTTCGTAAAAGCGGATTTAATTAAGTATCTCAAGTTAGAATTATGTTTAGATAATTAAATCAATAGTTCGGACAGAATTTAATCGCCAGCGGATTAGTAGATATTTGAGCCTTGTTTTGAACTGAGATCACTAACAATAAATTAGGCTTTGAGAGCTTTTTTAAAAAACTGTCCGAACTATTGTAAATAAATTCAAGAAAGTAATTAGAAAAAATAAGGCGAATATTCATTTCTATAATTAATGATATGCTCTGCCGTAAATTCCAGGTTTAACATTGCACAATAAAAGGCTGAGAGCGAATGCTGTTTTACTTACTTGGATAGTTCTAATTTTAACTCAGATCTTGCACCAAAAAAAGTTGATAGGAAAATGGGATGCACTCAGTTGTTATTCAGAGGGGGTAGCAGCAAGTTCTCTACTTAAAAAATAGAACTTAATTCAAAGATTCATAAAAACTCCTCTGCAAGAGTAATTTATTCGACCCGATGACCACAGGTTTCTTCATTACTATACAAATCTGACCAACTTTCATTTAGTCCATCTATAGCCTTAGTCAATTCATCAATTTTAACTCGTCTAACTACGGCTAAAACTCCATCTATGTGTGCTTGAGTTCCTGCTTTTCCTAAGTGTTGAAACCGAGAATATTCACTTTTTTGATTGGTTTTTGGTCAAATGGCGGTAGTCGCTTTGAGTTGATCATACCAATAATGATGTTTAGCTCCTTCAGCTTGATATCGTGCGATAGAACATCCAGGAGGTGCGACAACTCCTAAAGCTTCAATTTCAGGGTTAAGCCTCGTATATTAAGAAAATAATCTGGTATTATATCAAACTACTTCTTATATGGAAAGATTGTATTGTAAAGCATCAAAGTTTGCTTGCTCGCTAATACTGACTTCAAGAGCAGTATTAGTTAAAAATTTTTTCCCATAGCTTTTAGGAGTAAAAGAGTGGTTGCGAGTCAAAAAATAGCAATGAATGACATGGTTGTGATTCTGCCAGGAATTACAGGAAGCGTCCTGCAAAAAGATGGCAAGGATTTGTGGGGAGCTTCAATACAGGCAATATCGAGGATCTTCTTAAGCTGTGGCGAAAATTTACAACAGCTCAAATTAGAAGGAACTGATTCGGGCGGAATAGAATATGGAGACGGTGTTAAGGCGACTCGCTTGGTGGCTGATGCTCAAATAATTCCAGGGTTTATCAAGATTCTCGATGGTTATACCACCACTTCTAAATTGATTACGGATAATTTTAAAGTTACACCAGGGAATATTTATCACGATCATGAAGATAAAGCTGCTAACTTTTATCATTTTCCCTATGACTGGCGTAGAGATAATCGAATTAACGGCAAAATACTCAATCAATTAATTAATCAAAGGTTAAAAGCCTGGCGTGACTATAGCGAGAATCAAAACGCCAAAGTAATTTTATTAGCCCACAGCATGGGGGGATTAATCTCTCGTTACCATCTAGAAGTATTAGGAGGATGGCAAGATTGTCGGGCTTTATTCACCTTTGGCACTCCCTATCGTGGTTCGGTTAACGCTGTTAACTTTCTGGCTAATGGATTGAAAAAAGGCTTTGTCGATCTGACAGAGGTAATGAGATCGCTACCTGCTGCATATCAATTGCTACCGATCTATTCTATGCTCCAGGTAGGCAATGAAAACAAAAGAATTGCCGAAGTAGCGGGTTTACCCAATATTGACCAAGCAATGGCTCAAGATGCCTTGGCTTTTCATCGAGAAATTGAAGCAGCAGTTAAAACCAATCTTCAAGATAGTAGGTATCACGAACAGTTTGCCACTGTGCCTTTTGTGGGAGTGCAGCAGCCCACCTTGCAGTCAGCAGAATTGCAGGGTGACAAAATTAAGACTAGCCGAGAATTACCGCGAATCATGGCAAAATTAAGTCATTTAGGAGATGGTGACGGTACTGTGCCTAAAATTTCGGCTTTTCCCCTAGAATTTAGCGACCAAGATATTCTCGAAGTTGTTGGTTTTATTGCCGAAAAACATGGCTCTTTACAAAGTCAGTCAGATATTTTGCTTAATTTGCTCAATAAGTTGCAACTATCGGAAACCTTGGGAAGTATTGAAGATATTCGCGGTGTGGGGGATGAGAAAGCAAGATCGATTAAACAGACAAGTGGCATTAGTTTAGATTTGGCAGATATATATTTCCCCGATGAATCAGAAATTTTGATCGAGGCTCAGGTTAATTCTAACGATGCTGATTTTGGTGGTTTAAGGGCAACTATTGAATGTTTGTCCGATGCTCAACCAGTTTTAAATCTAGATTTTGTCGAAAATAGTGGGAAATTTAGCTTGAAACCAGAAGTTTTGAACTCTAAGCCAGGACTTTATCGCCTCCAGGTGCAAACAAAAAACACCACAGACAATTCTCCTAATGCGGTTCACGACTTGTTTGAAGTTGCAGACATAACTTAATTTAGCTGGTGGGTATTTATTACCCACTATATTTTTAGCTTTTAGATTAATTCGAGAAAATATCTACCATGAGTACAGAGAAGAACTTTTACGCTCTATTAATCGGCATAGATCGTTATGAACCAAACCGTTACTACAAGGATTTACGGGGATGTGTGCGAGACATAGATTTAGTTGATGCTTATATTCGCAATACCCTGGAAGTACCTCAAGAGCATATTTGGAAATTAACTTCTCCTTTTGAGGAAACCCACCAGATGTCAGAGATTAGATCGGCACAAAAAGAAGTTCCCCCAACCTATGCCAATATTGTTCGGGCTTTTTCTGCCGTAACTACCAAAGCCCAACCCGAATCACAAGTATATATCCATTATTCAGGACATGGGGGGCGGGCTAAAACTATTTATCCCGAACTTGAAGAGGAAAAACGTCGTGATGAAGGAATTGTGCCAATGGATATTGGTAGTTTAGACGGGAATTATCTCAGGGATGTAGAAATTGCGACTTTGCTCAAACGTCTCACGGAAAAAGGTTGTATTGTGACGGTGATTTTTGATAGCTGTCATTCAGGTGGGGCAACTAGGGGAGATTATGCGATTCGGGGAAATGAAAATAATGAGACCGATCGCACCGATAGAAGTCGAGACAGTCTAGTTGCATCCCGTGAAGAGTTGATTAATAACTGGAAAACTCTTACCCAAGCCGATCCTGAGATGTCTGCGGGCTGGCTTCCTAATGCTAATGACTATGTCTTTTTAGCTGCCTGTCGTCCCAACGAATCGGCATTTGAGTATGCCGTAGATGGCGGACAACGCCACGGTGCATTAACCTACTGGATGATGGACACCCTAAGCAGCAGCACTTCTGTTTTGACCTACCAATCTCTCTACGGTCGAGTTAAGGGAATGATTCAAAGTAAGTTTCCCCAACAA
>JBCCDL010000745.1:0-3472 GCA_039030815.1 Cyanobacteria bacterium P01_A01_bin.83
ATAGTTCCAATTGCTGATGCACCTGCGATTAACTGAGTTCCAATTTTCATAGTAATTTACCTGTAATTTCTGTTAGTTAATAAAAATAAAAAATAGTGATTTACGCTGTTAGCTCTACCGTCATTATTCCCTGAGCCAACAATCGTGGTAAATCAATCACGTTTAGAGTTTGATCTTGATAACTTGCCACCCCCTTGAGGTAAATTGCGGTGTCTTGATTCGTTGCTACAGGAATGGGCTTAAGTTCCTCAGGTAGTAAATCGATTACGTCATAAACTTCCTCCACCACAATTCCCGCTATAATCTCGTCAACTTCGACCACCACGGCTTTGGTTGCTAAATCGCGATGGTTAAGCTGTAGGTTTAAAGGCTGAGAAATATCAACCAAGGTTAAAATTTCTCCTCTTAAATTCATGTTGCCCAAAATATACTGAGGGCAGCAGGGAATAGTAGTTATTTTGCCAATTTTGGTAAATTCTTTGACTGTGGACAAATCTATGCCGAAGTATCTTCCTGCCAAATTAACTACGGCAATGGGAATTAACTCCGTAGTTGTTAGATCTTCCGTTGCTTGCTGAAGATTAATAGCACGCTGACGCAGAATCTCTTTGGTACTTGGTAAAGCATCAACAAAATATTGCTGGGAAAAGTTATCTTGCCTTAGTTTGACTTCGGTGATTTCGGTGTTGTGATCAGAATCAGCTAACTCATTGTAGGCATCAGGATGACGTATCAAATTATCTACATCCAGCAGCAAAATCATTTCATCATCCAGATTAATTACACCTTTGATGAAAGCCTGATTAATATCTTGTCGCCCATAGGTAAGTTCTGTCTGAATATAGCGGTCGTCAATATCGCTCACTGTCTCAACCTGATGGACTATGACTCCCACCTTTAAATCATGAGACTCCACCACGATGACATTATCTGTCAAATGACACTGCTCAACCTGACGACCAAAGCGTAGGCTTAGGTGCATCACTGGTACAAACTGACCATGTAGATTCAGCAGCCCCACCACATCGGTTGGAGCCTCTGCTACTGGAGTTAATTCTGGTAACAAAAATATCTCTGTAACTGCTTGGGCTGCGATCGCATATCGAGTTTGTGCTAGATTTAAAATTAAATAGGGTTTAATGCCCATAATTTACTCCCCAGTCGTAATTGTTGGCTGATTTTTGAGGCATTGAGCTACAACCTGTCTTAGTTCTTCGGCTTCAAAGGGTTTGGTTAAATACTTGCTAGTGCCAGCAATCCGACCCTTCATTTTATTGATCAAGCCATCTCGGGCAGTAACCATCACAATTGGTAAGTCCTGGAATTTGGGAATAGCCCGAATCGTTTTACAAAAATCTAAACCATCAACGTCAGGCATAGTTAGATCAAGCAACATTAGCTCAATTTTGTTCTGATGCAGAATTTCTAAAGCTTGAATAGCGTTATTTGCTAGCAAGACCTGATAATAATCTTGCAAGGCTCGCTTGATAGAAAGTTGAATAATAGCACTGTCATCTACAGACAAAACTATTGGTAGATGTTGATTTCCTTGGGTCTGAGTGGGAGCAACAGCAGCAATGTCTTGTTTTGCGTGAATCAGATCAAGACTCGTAGATATTTGGTTCTGAACTTTACTAACTCCTATATTGCTAGCGGGGATAGTTGCAAAGCTAACCCAGCCCTTATTAACCCAATCAACATAGCTTTTGGCAACTTTTAGTGGATCTTTGCCCATTTTTTCGGCAATATCGACCAAACTTCTAGAACCATCCACAGAATTGTGAAAATGCTCTTTGACCTGGGGATTATTAATCAATCTCAATTGCTGAGTCGTGACCACAGGAACCGCATCCATACTAGGTATTTGCGCTGCATAGTTCTGCCACTGCTGTTGACGCTGCCGCAATTCTTGCTGAATATCAATCCAATTTAAACCATGCCGATTCTCTCCATAGCTGAGATCCAAATTGCTATTAGGCTCCCAGGTTAATTCTCCAGGATGGTAAATAAATTTTTCTAAGACTCTCACCACTCTAAGCTTCATCAAGTCCTCTAAGCCTTGCCAAGTAAAAACATTCAACTTAACTAAAAGTTCTAATATTTCTCTAATTGAATTAGGATCTTTAACTCTTTTAATAGCAACGGCAAGAGCAGCATTGATTAAACTTGATTTTAATTCTTTTCCTATACTTTTACACAGTTCTTCAACCTGGGGAACCTGAATTCCACCATAGACCAATGCCCCCTGTCGCAGAATTAAAATGCCAGCACGCTGTTTACGCCAATACTGGACATCAGTTTTTAAATTTAGAATGACATTACCATTCTCTTGAAATAAGTTTTCAAGAATAGTAATAAGTTGATTTGAAGTATATTTTCTTGATAACATTTAATCCTAGGGGGTTCTATCAGCCAATCGCAAAAATACGATTAGACTACAGAATGATTTAGCCGAATTGTTAATATTATTTTTCCCAAAAAAGCCATTAAATTAACAATAATCAGATTATATTTTTCGGCAACTGTTTGATTAGGCTTGTTATCTAAAATGTATTGATTAGTTTAATCCAACGATTGTAAAACCTGAGTTACCGTCGTGTTTCGCTTGATATTCGAAGCAATAGAGTCGTCTTACTTTAGATTGATCAAAATAAATAGCTTAAATAACTTTTTATGACATTTTTTGACACTATTCAAGCAATTTAGTAATTAAGAATACCAATAGCTGCTTATATTAAAGTTTGTATGCTTATGATTACTAGATATGAGATTATTTAGGCTATTATATTAGCTTCTAATTGGATTTCAATATTACTAAACCTCGTCTATATAGAAAACTGTAGTTTTCAAATCGGAGATAAAGTAAGTTGAACAACGAGATATAATTCTTACTTGCTACTCGCTACTCGCTACTTACGAACAGTTAACTTTAAAACTCCTGGTTTCAAATTAGATGCGGTTTACTTAACTCTGGCTTAAGTAGTATATAAACCGCGTCCACATTGAGGACAGGAGTTTTAAAATTAAAAGATAGATTTCTTTACCCTTTCCCCAAACCTTTACGAAAACTATGGGTTTCAAACTAAACGCGGTTTATATATTTTAGATTTTGAAAGTAATTGATAATTCTGTCTCAGACAAAATGACCATCAGACTTTTATTTTGGGCATTATAAGCTAGTTGTCATATTGAAGAATATTATGTCCCACTCTGCCTACAATCAAGCAAGACAAGCATTAGATAAGTTAAGGAAACAACCTTTTGATAACATCAGCAATCGCAGTGCAAGTCAATACTTTGCTAAACATGCTAAGACTTTACAAACGATTTTAGAGCGAGATCCTAGTTCAAAATTAGATGTTGTAGAGCAAATTCAGCAAATGATTGTTAAAATTACGGCGCAATCCCCAGTCAAGGATGCTGAGAGACTATTAGAGCTTTATTTAATTGAGATTGAAACCAATCTGCCTGA
>JBCCDL010000746.1:0-3462 GCA_039030815.1 Cyanobacteria bacterium P01_A01_bin.83
TATTGGTGCTGATCGTGTTATTAGCAGTATTCAAAAATAGCTTACCCTTGGATCTAACTACTTGGCTGATAGCAGGTTTAGTAGTAGCGATGGTTGCTAGCATTCAGCTATACGCTAAAAAACGTCGTCAGGATAAAGAAAAGTTAGCTCAACCCGAGCAGCAGCCTGAATTTGCCTCAAATGTGAGCAAATAGGCTTATTTAGCTCAATAACAGTAGCTGTAATTCCCGTTTAGATTACAGCGATAGCTGCCATAGCCAGAATTGTCAGAAGCAGAGTAGGAGAAGAGGGTAAAATTATTGACTGTTGAGTGAAATCTTCTCCTCTGGGCTGATAAATGTATTTAAGAAGTTTGCATCTGCGTTCGTTTCGCAATTATATTGATCGCCAGATCAAATTTACTGCTAAGAAAACTATCCTAGTTGGTAATAATGCTCAGGGAAAATCCAACTTATTAGAAGCAGTCGAGCTATTGGCAACCCTCAAAAGTCACCGCACTACCCGCGATCGCGAATTGGTGTTAGATTCGGCTATGGTAGGACAAGTATGCGCTACGGTGGAACGAGCCTACGGAATTAGTGAATTAGGGATCTTGTTGCGTAAACAGGGTCGGCGTACTGTAAGTGTCAACAGTGAAAAGCTCCGCCGTCAGCTAGATTTTTTGGGGATACTAAATGCAGTTCAGTTTTCTAGCCTGGATCTAGACTTAGTTCGCGGCGCACCAGATTGTCGCAGGAGTTGGATTGATGGTTTATTAATTCAGTTGGAGCCAGTATATTCCAGTATTTTGCAGCAGTATAACCAGATTTTAAAACAGCGCAACGCTTTACTCAAGAAAATACGTGCTTTTAGACAAAATAATGAATCTGGAGATTTAACAGAATACGAGCCAGAATTAAAACTGTGGGATCAACAGCTAGCAGCAGCAGGTTCTAGGGTTGCCCGTCGCCGCGCTAGGGTAATTAATCGAATAGCACCCATTGCTCAACTATGGCATCAACGTATTAGTGGGGAGACTGAGCATTTAGAAATTAATTATTTGCCCAACGTAACCTGGACAGAGGATGAACCTCTCCTTGTACAGCAGGCTTTCCTCGATCAAATTGCCGAACGTCGCCTAGTGGAGCAGTATCAGGGTAAAACCGTTGTGGGAACTCACCGAGATGAAATTGAGTTTAGCATTAATCAAACCCCTGCTCGTTACTATGGTTCTCAGGGGCAACAGCGCACT
This sequence comes from Cyanobacteria bacterium P01_A01_bin.83, assembly GCA_039030815.1. Taxonomy (GTDB): domain Bacteria; phylum Cyanobacteriota; class Cyanobacteriia; order Cyanobacteriales; family Xenococcaceae; genus Waterburya. Next base: position 1,232 of record JBCCDL010000746.1, read on the forward strand.
TTGGTATTAGCTCTAAAATTAGCAGAGTTAAAGTTAATTGAGGAAGTAGTAGGAGAACCACCTTTACTGCTATTGGACGATGTATTAGCAGAACTTGATCCTAACAGACAGAAACAGCTTTTAGAAGTAATTGGCGATCGTTTTCAAACTATTATTACTACTACCCATGTTAATAGTTTTAATCATAACTGGATCGAAGATTCTCAAATTTTAGCAGTGGAGGCAGGTAAAATCAGCGAAGTTTTATTGAGTTGATTTAAAGTAAGCAAGTAGTGTCTACCTAGATGGGAAAATATAAGGCGTTGCTGAATCAAGGTAGATTTTTAAACCATTCTATTTGCGGAATTTTAGTGGTAGATATAGCCGTACAAAGTTATGTTAGGACAATACAAAAGTTGACGGTTCGTAAGTAGCAAGTAGAGCGGAGACCCCGCGTCGCCGAAAGGCGCAAGGGAACGCTCCGCTCCCGAAGGGCAAGTAGCGATTAGCAAGTGTCCTAATCTAAATACGTAATGCTATACCAGTCTCCACCAAGAATTGAATGCGTAAGTCCTATAGTGATTCTTTTACCAATCTAAATCCGAATAAAATATGACGAGAATCAGTCGGTCGGGTATGTTGATATGCCCCACGACAGAATCCTGGTAGATCATCCCAGGAACAACCTTTCATCACGGCACGAGTATTGTTTCTCTGGAGGGTGGAAGTATATTCAAAGACATTACCTGCCATATCCTCCACACCATAAATACTTTTGCTTGCAGGAAAACTAGCGATCGCACTAGTATAGTCTAAGCCACTAACCGCAGCATTGGTGGCATCATCTTGCCAATTGTTACCCCAGGGAAAATATTTACCTGACTCACCTCTAGCTGCTTTCTCCCATTCTGGGGCTGTTGGTAAGCGATAAGTCTCCCCAGTTTGTTCGCCTTTCCATTCGGCATATGCCAGGGCATCATCATAAGATACCAAAACTACTGGATGTTGAGAGGTGTCTGAAGGATATGTTCCTTTTGCCCATAAAAAATCTTGGACTTTAGAATATGGATGCACCAAAAAGCCTTGTTGTTGATACTCTGCTTCAGTGATGCCTGGAGTTCGATGATTGGTAGCGTTAATAAACTCCTGATATTCCTGGTTGGTAACTAAATTACGACTGAGACAAAGGCTATCAAGGGTTGCTGTCTGTTTAGTATTTTCCCGATCAAACCAGCCTGTATTGCGTAACTTTTGTTCGGCTTGGGTAATACCTGATGCTGTATTAGAGACTGCTTTAGCTGAGATTCTATAGGCAAAATCTCGCTCAGGGCGATCGCTACCTAAAATAAACTCGCCTTCAGGGATATATACAAATGAGTCATCTGCTTCACATTTTTGACGGGTTATCTCAGATGAGTTGGCAGATTGATCAGCTTGACATCCCCAGTTAAAAAAGGCGATCGTCATGGGCAAGATCAACTTAACCTTGTTTAGTTTACAGGTCGCAGTTCTAGTCATAATTAAAAAAATTGAGCAATCATTAATGATTATGATTACTCAATAGCTACAAAGAAGATTAAATCATGACTCAATAAAATTAAGATAAATTATTGAGGATAAAAGTTGTCATAAATGCTTGTTTATTTTATTTACCTGCACAGGGATTAGCTGCGGCACAGGGATTAGCTGCGGCACAGGGATTAGCTGCGGCACAGGGGTTAGCTGCGGCACAAGGATTAGCTGCGGCACAAGGATTAGCTGCGGCACAGGGGTTAGCTGCGGCACAAGGATTAGCTGCGGCACAAGGATTAGCTGCGGCACAGGGATTGCCTGCAATAATTGCTGAGGTGCCATTGGAAAAAGCATTAGTGTTAGCGTTTGCGAAGGAAGCTGTACCGCCGATAGTCAAGATTGAAGCAACAGTAAGAGTAGCAATGTAGGAAAGTTTCATAGTTCTATTGATGATTGGTTGATGTTTGTTATTCGATGTTGACTATCAAACTCGCAAAGTATGAGAGTTTAATGAGAAAAGCATTTAAACAAACTAAGAATTGTGGCATATTCTTCTCAGAAGATATTTAACTTATTAGCTAAAGATTTTCGCTTTAATAGATAATAGGCAAAAATCAAATTCTTGATACAAGCTATTAATCAATTCGGAACCTTAAATGCTATACAATCGCAGCATAATTACTGGATTAAAATTTCCTTACTTATAACCTCATGTCACAACAACTAAACCAAGTTGCCCA
>JBCCDL010000747.1:0-3434 GCA_039030815.1 Cyanobacteria bacterium P01_A01_bin.83
GGCAATTACTACGGTGAGTTTACGCCTCAGAATTTGGCTTTTAATGCCAACCTACAAGTATTTGCTCAACAGGTAATGTATCTCTGCAATCTGGAAGCTAACGGCAAAATGAAACCAGAAGATACTTACGAAGAAATCAAGAAATTTTGGCAGCAGCTTAGATGTTCCAAAAAAGAACTGTTGGACAATACAGACTTTACTGCTGAGTAGCGAGGGGTTACCAACAATGACCGAAGATAGAAATCGCATTGAACAAATACAAGAAGTACTCGGACAAATTCAAGACACTCACGTTTTACAGAAGGTACTAGAAAAAGCTATCAATTCTCCAATCTCGGCTCAACTGCCAGAATTAGCGAATCTACTTCTGAAGACTCGTTATCAAAAATGGCTCGAATGGCAAACATTACAAAAACAATTTCTTGACGAGCAAACCAGAACTGAATTCAGACAAACAATAGTTCGGAAGTCAGAAGTTACGACGACTAACAACTAACAACTACCCACTAACAAAGAATCATGTCCCATCCAGTCGTCACCATTAATAACCTCAATCATGCCTTTGGTAAAGGAGAATTACGCAAACCCGTACTGTTTGACGTAGATTTGAATATTTATGCTGGCGAAATTGTGATTATGACTGGTCCTTCTGGTAGCGGTAAGACTACCTTATTGACATTGATTGGGGGATTGCGATCTGTGCAGTCGGGTAGCGTTAATATATTGGGACAAGAACTTTATGGGGCGCGCAAACCAGAATTAGTCAAGGTTCGCAGTCAAATTGGTTTTATCTTTCAATCTCACAATCTTTTATCTTGTTTGACGGTAGAACAAAATGTACGGATGTCCCTTCGGCTGCATCAGGATATAGGCTTTGAACGACGTAGTAAGATGACGACACATATCTTAAAAGAAGTAGGACTGGGAGACAGATTAGACTTTTATCCCGATAATCTTTCAGGGGGGCAACAACAAAGAGTGGCGATCGCTCGTGCTTTAATTAGTAAACCTCAGCTAGTGTTAGCAGATGAGCCTACCGCAGCTTTAGACAGTAAATCAGGACGGAATATTGTCGAGATTATGCAGCAATTAGCTAAAGAGCAAGGCAGCACGATTTTACTAGTAACTCATGACAACCGCATTCTAGATATTGCCGATCGCATTATTCACATGGAAGATGGCAGATTGTCAAAAGATATGGCTTTAGTTGGTTAGTTGTTAGTCGTGAGTCGTGGATGGATGGCGGGTAGTAGGTAGCGTCATGAAAATTTTTTTAGTTGTTGCTATTGCTAGCGCAGTCGCAGTTTCCTTTATTCTCTTATTAATGCGCCTGAGATACGATCGCTTGATCAAAGAAGTTTGGCGATCGCTTAAAATTCCATCTACAGAACTGAATTTTACCAAAGATATGGTGGCAGATTTAGACGAACTAGTACAGCGCTATTTCTTACACGCGATCGCGCTGGGAACGCCTTTAGCTAGTTATGTAAAGCTAACTATGAAAGGGCAGCTTCAGCCTAAACCCGATGCAGAGTGGCTGCCGATGAGAGCATCACAAATTATTTCTACTGCCCCTGGTTTTATTTGGCAAGCTAAAGCTGGCAAAGGACAAATGAATTTTAGCGGTGCTGATTACTATTATCGCGATCAAGGACGAACCAAGTTCTCTTTATGGGGTGTGATTCCCTTAGTTGATGCTCAAAGCAAGAATGTCGATCGCTCGGCTGCTGGTAGATTGGGGGCTGAGTATATTTGGTTGCCTTCTGCTCTTTTGCCTCAAAACGGCGTAACTTGGAAAGTAATTGCAGAAAACATAATTCAGGCTAGCTTTAAGTTAAATAACGAACCGATAGTCCTGACTTTAAGTATAGATGCTGAAGGTAAACTTCTGGAAATATCTTTGCCTCGATGGAGTGATGCTCAAGAATCGGGATGGCGGTACAGTACTTTTATCGCTCAAGTCGAAGCAGAACAAACTTTTGACGGGTACACCGTTCCTAGTTCTGTTGGCGCGGGATGGCTTGATGCAGATCGAACCTGGATTTTCTTTAGATCGAATGTTCAAACCACAGAGTTCAATTAATCACTTATGTCAGTCATAACGAACAACAAGCATAATTTAGAATATCGCGTTTATTACCATCAACTATCCACTAACAACCACCAATTAACAACTAACCAAGCCTCACAACTTTCTCAAACTATTCGCCTATAACAAGAATGTAAACAACTAGCATAATTTTATACGGTGGCAGTCAAAACCCTAACTATTAATGATCGCCTTGTCAGTGCTAGAGAATCTGAAACTATTCTCGAGGCTGCGCGGGATGCGGGTATTCATATTCCTACTCTATGTCATTTAGAGGGATTATCAGAAGTTGGTGCTTGTCGATTGTGTCTTGTAGAAATTGCTGGCGGTAAAAAGCTTCAACCTGCTTGTGTGACTAAAGTTGCCGAAGGAATGAAGATTCAAACCAACAGCGAACGGTTACAAAAATATCGCAGGATGATTATTGAAATGCTCTTTGCCGAAGGCAATCATGTCTGCGCGGTATGCGTGGCTAACGGCAACTGCGAACTACAAGATTTGGCAGTGGAATTGGGTATGGAACACGTTAGTTTAGCTTATCAGTTCCCTCAACGCACTGTAGATTTATCTCACAATCGCTTTGGCATTGACCACAATCGCTGCGTTCTCTGTACGCGCTGTATTCGAGTCTGTGACGAAATAGAAGGAGCGCATACTTGGGATATGGCTGGTAGGGGGCATAATTCTCATGTGATTACCGATCTCAATCAGCCTTGGGGTACTGCTGATAGCTGTACCTCCTGTGGTAAATGTTTGATGGCTTGTCCGACTGGGGCAATATTTAGCCAAGGTTCGACGGTAAGCGAAATGAGTAAAGAGCGATCAAAGTTAGAGTTTATTACTACTGCGAGGGAAAAAGGAGAGTGGGTTGGTCGCTAGTCGTTGGTAGTTGCTCGTCTTTTGTCCTTTGTCATTTATTCTTTGTTTCTTCACTAATGACTAACGACTAACGACTAATGACTTCGATAGGGAGGTGAAATAAATGTTACGTCATGTTTTAAACGAACTTGAATGGGGGATTACTTTTGTCGTTCTAACTCTGATTTTGTTTTTGATTATGGCACTATTAACTATTCAGCCAGTTATAGCTACCGTTACCGAAGATGAGATTGCACCCGAACGATCCTATTGTCGTTCGGAACAGGTGCTAACCGATGATGCGGGACATAAGTGGGATGTGATGTTTTTTACTGAAGTCGATTCCCCTGAAGTAACCTCATTAAATCTTAGGCTATCTGGGCTGTCTGGTTCTACCAATATCGAATCACAAAAGCCTTTGGTAATTATTGCGACAGGCAGCCGTTATCAAGCTACTGACATCTTTCTGGAAAATCCGCCTTTACCC